>JAAYHP010000479.1 GCA_012735355.1 Lysinibacillus sp.
GTTTTACATTAAATAAGCATTATATATTAGTTACTACAATTGTAATGGCAGCAGTATATTTTGATAGAAATATATTAATCATCTATGGTATTATGGTACACTTTTTTTACATCTCACTATATATATTAGCACCAGATAAGTTGTTAGGTGAAAGCAATTCCTTTACAAGTTTTGTTGTATTATTCATTGTTTATACTTCTATTCTTTATATGTTAAATCAGTTAAATCGATGGGGTGGCGATTTAATTGCTGAATCCCAAACTCGTGAACAGGAGGCAATAAATCTGCTACAACAATCCCAACAATTAATCGAAAAAATTGAACAAAGTGCTCATACGTTAGGTGCCCAAACAGATAGTGTGAAAAATATTTCTAGTTCACTAGAAACGGTGAGCGATACGATCTTAAGTTCAGCTCAACAAATGGCCCAGTCTATTCAGAATGAGGCGGATGCAATTTTTCGGATGAATGATGTAATGCATAATTCTCGAACGGAGCTTTCACTTGCAGTTGATTTATCTCAAGAAGCGATGCAACTCTCTCAAGAGGTCAACGAGCAACTTTCGAAAAATGAACAATATGTGGAGCAAGTCACGGAGCATATGGACGCTTTAGGCAATACTATGAATATGACTGTTCATACAATGAATGAATTACAAAATAGCTTACAAGTTGTGACTGATTTATTAGTAGGGATTAAAAATATTGCTGACCAAACGAACTTATTAGCATTAAATGCAGCGATTGAGGCTTCAAGAGCTGGTGAACATGGAAAAGGTTTTTCGATAGTAGCAGAAGAAGTTCGAAAGCTGGCGGAAGAAAGTGCGGTAACCGCATCGAAAATTACAGAAGTGACTTCACTTCTCTTTAGCAAATCAACAGCAGCGCAAGAACAATCATTGCAAGGTCAAACGACAACATTAGAAGGGCAAAAATTATTACAAGAAATCGGGAATGTGTTTCGTAAAGTTAAAGAAACAAGCGATCACTCGAATACAAATATGAAAGAAAGTGTCATTGCCATTGAAAAGGTAAATCATCAGTTTGAAGTTTTGTTACAAGAAATTGATATGTTATCAGCAGTATCAGAAGAAAATAGAGCTGAAACGGAAGAAATTGTAACTTCTATTTATGAAGAGAATAAATTACTTGAATCGATTGTGGAGGCAACTGCTAAACTTCAGATATTAAACGATGAACTCATTGCTTTAACAAAATAGTTGAAAAAGGAGGTCGGGACAAAAGTTAATTTTCTTTTGTCCCGGCCTGTTCTTGTTTATTGGTAAAAAAACTTGAGTAATTATTTTTTATTCCTCATAAATCATTTTCCTTGTCATTCCACCATCGACTACAAGGTTAATGCCTGTGACAAAATTATTTTCTTTTGCTGTTAAATAAAGACATGCTCGGGCAATATCCTCCGGTTTTCCTACACGTTTTGATAAATGTTGTTCATGATCAATTTTACGAAGACTTTCATAATCCCTAGTTTCTATCCACCCAGGAGAAATGGCATTCACAGTAATTTGATCTTCACTAAGAGATGCAGCAAGTGCATGAGTTAGTGCAACTATCCCGCCTTTAGTAGCAGCGTAAGATTCGGAGTTTGGCTCTGACATAATAGCTCTTGTAGAGGCAATATTTACAATCGAACCGCCTTCTTTATTATGACGCATATACTTTGCTGCTTCTCGGGAGCCTAAGAAAACACTTCTTAAATTGGTGTTTATTATATCGTCCCACTCTTCTATCGAGATTTTATAAGGCGACTTAAATAGCGATTTTCCAGCGTTATTAATTAAAATATTTATTTGACCATATGTTTCATTGGCTATTTCCATTAATCGAACTAAATCTTTCTCCTGTCTTACATCTGTTTTTACGAAAGTTGCTTCCCCTCCTTGCTCTTTTATCATAGTAACTGTTTCTAATCCAGCTTTTTCATCGATATCAGCTAAAACGACATTGGCTCCTTTTTCTCCATAAAGTAAAGCAACCCCTTTACCAATTCCATTTCCAGCACCTGTTACGATTACTGTTTTATTTAAAAAATCCATGTAATTTCACATCCTTAAATTTGTAGTATTGGACTAATAGTCTAAGTCTTATTATTTCATCATCTATATATCTTAAATTCGGAATATGTAATATCGATGATTAGATGGTCTATATGAAGTTTATCATAGTGGGTTTAATTTTAAATGTAGGAAAAAAATATTAAAAGTATTATATAGTTATATAAGGGAAAAATTACTATAAGTTTTAAATTATTGTAAAAATTTCATATATTTTGTCGATAAAATATTTGTTAAATTGATTTTCATTCGGAGGTTGTTAAGTAATGGAAATTGAAAAATTGGGATATCAATTCATTGATGGAGAATGGAGGGAGGGACAAAGTAATCGTATTTTATCTGACATTAATCCCTATACAAATGAGGTAATAACAGAATTTAAAATAGCGAATGTTTCAGATGTTGATTTGGCTTATCAAGCTGCTCAACAAGCTAAGTTTGAATGGGACAAAGTAAATCCTTATAAAAAACGAGAGATTCTTGAAAATGCCGTTAAGTATATTGAAGAAAACGAGGAAGCAATTACATCGATCATTATGGATGAATTAGGTGGAACAAGATTAAAAGCTGCTTTTGAAATTGGACTTGTGAAAAATATTATTAAAGAAGCGGCAACATTTCCACTTCGTATGGAAGGAAAGATTTTGCCTTCAACAATCGATGATGTAGAGAACCGATTATATCGTATTCCAGTGGGGGTAGTTGGTGTAATCAGTCCTTTTAACTTCCCGTTCTTTTTATCTATGAAATCTGTAGCACCTGCAATTGGAGCTGGTAACGGTGTTGTTTTAAAACCTCATGAAGATACCCCGATTACAGGCGGAACATTAATTGGAAAGATTTTTGAAAAAGCTGGTGTACCAAAAGGATTAATCAATGTGGTTGTAACAGATATTAACGAAATTGGTGATGCATTCGTTGAACATCCAATTCCAAGAATTATTTCCTTTACTGGTTCAACTAAAGTAGGAAGCTACATTGGTCAAGTGGCAATTAAAAACTTTAAAAAGCCAGTATTAGAATTAGGTGGCAATAGTGCCTTCATCGTACTAGAGGATGCAGATTTAGATTATGCTGTGAATGCTGCGACATTTAGTCGATTCACTCACCAAGGACAAATTTGTATGTCGGCAAACCGTATATTAGTGCAAAAATCGATTTACAATGAGTTCCTTGAAAAGTATGTTGCGAAAGTTTCTTCCTTAAGAGTGGGTGATCCAAGAGATCCTGAAACAATTATTGGTCCAGTGATTAATGATCGCCAAGCAGCAAACTTAAAAGCAATGATTGAAAAAGGCATTGAAGAAGGTGCTAGAGCAGTTCTGAAAGGTAATATAAATGGAAGAATGGTAGAGCCAACAATTTTAGTAGATGTTACACCTGATATGAGCGTCATGCAAGAAGAGTTATTTGGCCCAGTTGTTTGTGTGATTCCATTTGAAACGGAAGAAGAAGCTATTCAAATCGCAAATGATACTCGTTTTGGATTAAGCGGTGCTATACATACTGCTAACTTAGAACGTGGTGTGGAATTAGCGAAAAAAGTACATACGGGAATGATTCACGTAAACGACTTAACAATTAATGATGAACCAATTGTTGCCTTTGGTGGCGAAAAACAATCAGGTATTGGTCGCTTAAATGGAGAGTGGAGTCTTGAAGAGTTCACAACTTTAAAATGGATTGCTGTTAACTATAGTCAAAGAGTTTTACCTTATTAAGGATAGAGGTTGAAGGATATGCAAGAAATGGATATTATAAACGCGTTTATTAAAGTAGCTCCTTTTTTAAATGATTTAGTTCAAGATGATATTACAGTAGGTATTTATGATACGGAGAAATTAATTATTAATATTCCTGCTAAGACCTTCTCATTAAATGTGAAACCTGGTGATCCTCTCGTTGAGGGCGATATTATAACAAATGCAATTAGACAAAATAACCCTTTATCAGCCATTGTACCGAAAGAGTTATTCGGATTTCCGCTTATAGCAAGAGCTATTCCATTGCATGATAGCAATGGGAAAGTGATTGGTGGAGTTGGAATCGGAACGAGTTTGGAAAAGGCACATAAATTATTTGAAATGGCTGATAGTTTCTCTGCTATTGTTGAGCAAACAGTTGCTTCCATTGAAGAGATTAGTGGCTCAGTTGGAAATTTATCCGACCGTGTACAAAACATGGCTTCATTAATGACCGATGTAAGTTCTAGTGCAGAGGAGATTGATAAAATTTCGTCTGTAGTAAAAGGAATTTCAGATCAAAGCAATCTATTAGGTTTGAATGCTGCGATCGAAGCTGCGCGTGCTGGTGAACATGGTAAAGGGTTTGCTGTAGTGGCGGATGAAGTTCGAAAGCTTGCGACAAACTCGAAAGAAAATGCAGATCAAATTAATCAGATTATAAAAAATATCCAACAGCTTTTAAGCGAGTTAAATCAATCTTTTGCCGAAGTTAATTCATTAACAGATATGCAATCTAGATCAATAAGCGAGTTTTCTGCGACGATTCAAGAAATAAGTTTAAATGCGCAGCAATTAGCTCAATTTGCTGAAGAATCTTTATACGAGAAGGAAAAATAATATTTTATATGAGTTAATTTCATAATTCTCACCCCTTGATTTTCAAGGGATTCAAGACAATAAAAA
>JAAYHP010000480.1 GCA_012735355.1 Lysinibacillus sp.
CAATAATATCGATGTTAGAATAAAATAAGACAAAAATAGAGTTAAATTGACAAATCATGTATTTTTTAGCGTAATTGTTATAATTATTATAGAGAAACATCATTAGCATCGATTTTAATAGCACTTAAATAGGAGTGAAATATGATGCAAAATACTCAATTGGCAGAATGGCAGAAAGAATATAAAGAATTAAAAGATATTAAAGCAGCGTTAGATAAAAGTATTATTTTAGCTGTGACAGATGAGAAAGGAAACATTACATCTGTTAATGAACGGTTCTGTCAAATTTCTAAGTTTAGTAGAGAAGAATTAATTGGACAAAATCACCGAATAGTCAATTCAGGCTTCCATCCAAAATCTTTTTTTAAAGAAATGTGGAAAACGATCGGCAACGGTCAAACTTGGCACGGAGAGATTTGTAATAAGGCAAAAGATGGTTCACTATATTGGGTGCAAACGACAATCGTTCCTTTTTTAAATGAAAAGGGAAAACCATATCAATATATTTCATTAAGGACGGATATTACAGCACAAAAAAATATTAAAATGCTTACATATTATGCCTATCACGATGACTTAACAGCTTTGCCTAATCGTCGAAGCTTAGCGAGACGAATGAAGCAAATTGTCACAAATAACGAAACGGGAAATCAATTTGCCATTATGCTCATCGACGTTAATCGATTCCGAGTGATTAATGATTCATTAGGTCATAATGTAGGAGATATGTTTTTAGTTGAAGTATCCCAACGATTAAAATCTATTGATGACAAAGGCGATTCTCTATTCCGTCTAAATGGGGATGAATTTGTTTACATAATCGATGATATAAATGAAATTGAGACAATAGCACAAAAAGCCATTCAAATGTTTAAGACTCCATTTAAATTTGGAGAGTATGAATTTTTATCTACCATTTCTATTGGGATTAGCATTTATCCTGATCATGGCCACGACTTCGATCATTTAATTGCTGCTGCAGATATGGCGATGCACGAAGCAAAGAAGAAAAAAGGCAATTATTTTCGCATTTTTAAAAAGGAAACGAGCGGGTTTAATGATCATGGCTTACTATTTGAAACAAAGCTTTATCACGCCATTAAAAATGATATTTTAGAACTGCATTATCAACCGATGATTGATCTTCAAACGAAAAAAATGATAGGGATGGAAGCATTATTACGATGGAGAGATGAAGATTACGGCCAATTACCACCAAATCAGTTCATTCCTTTTGCAGAAGATTGTGGATTAATCGTCGAAATAGGGGAATGGGTTTTAAGAAAAGTTGCTTTGCAAATCAATCAATGGAAAGAGCAATTTAACTTTAATTTACGTGTTGCAATAAACATTTCACCGATCCATTTCCAAGAAAAAAACTTCGTAGAACAAGTGAAAAAAATAATTCACGAAACAAAGGTAGATCCTTGTCATTTAGAAATTGAAATTACGGAAATGAGCATGATGGATTATCATCCTGATGCGGTGAAAAAAATAAAGGAGTTAAAAGAAATAGGTATTACTATTTCAATTGATGACTTTGGAACAGGATATAGTTCATTAAGCTATTTAGAAGATTTTCCGGTAGATACGTTAAAAATTGACCGTTCCTTTATTATGAATATGAAAAAAGAATCAGGGATTGCGATGGTTTCTGCCATTATCGCCTTAGCCCATGCCTTAAATTTAGAAGTGGTGGCAGAAGGGGTCGAAGAGGATTACGAATTACAAATATTAAAAGAAAAACAATGTGAATACGTTCAAGGATATTACTTCAGCAAACCATTAAATCTTGAAGATATGACAACAAAATTAGAAAAGGAATTAAAGGGGTAATATATTAAAAATCGTCATTTCGGATCAATTACATCCAAAATGACGATTTTTTATTCATCTAATAAATCAAGTATGCGTTTATATTCTGTTGCACCAATCGCGTTATAGTATTGGAAAAGGAGTTCGGAATTTACTTTAATTTTGTCTTTGTGATTTAAATACATTTGCTCTGTTAAAAAACGAATAATTAGAGGTACAGGTTTATCGTGATTAAATTGGTTCATATGTTTTTCAATAAATTGTTCGGACAGTACACAAGATAAATTATTTCCTAAACATTCAAAATCGACATAATCTATATGAGCTGTTAAAAATTCGTCAGTTAAATGTTTATTGTACGTACATGCTGCTTTCCAATCGATTTCATCGCGATAACGATGCAGCCAGTGAGGCTCTAATATTGCACTAATTAAAGATATTTGCTGCTTTGAATATTGACTAAATTGTTCATCCATTTCTTTATTTGTTGGCTTTTTAAAGCCCATATCATCATACAACTGAGCGGCGAGGGAAGGAATCCCTTTCACCATATGCTCACTGCCTGGCCATTTGTATGGACCACGATCATACTCAAAAAATTGAAACTCTACTTCTTCATCTTCTTCCTCAAAGTCATCATCATCTAATAAATGAATCGTCGCATATTCACTAAAGTAGGTGTCATCTTCAATGAAGGCATCAATTTCATCTGCAAAATGAGGGTTGATTTCTTCATTATTTTGCATAAGTTCGTCCACGATATACTTTTTAAAGGAAGAGGAAAGCCTTGCGAGAACCGGATAATTATATTGCAATGCTGAAACATCGACTAAATCTAAATGATCGATTAAATACTTTTCTGTAATTTGGTCACAAGCATAACACACGTAAGCAAAATCCACATATTTTAAATACGGTTCGAATTCAGTCGGATGAAGTTTTACTAAACTATATCTCCAGTAACAGTAATCCATAATGAATTTTTTTGTTAAATGGGGATATTGTTGTTGAACTTCTTCTGCATTGAGTTCATCAATAATAGGCCCGTAATGTACAGGAATTGATTTCACATCAAAATCTTCTGGTATATTTAATCGTTCAAGGGTTTTTTTCGGATTAAATCGTTTTTTGCGACTAGGATGTGTTTTAAAGGTATACGTGCCAATCGATCCTCGTTCATCTAACAAAATATAAGATAGTTCTTGCTTTTGATCTCTCGTCAGTTTCGTATCTTTCGGAAATTTTACCGATGCAAAATACGTAATATTATCTAAATCATAAAAGAATTTATATTCACCTTCACGGGTAAATTCCGAGCGGGAGTTATTTTTCTTCCAGTAAATGAGCGCACCTAAAATAGGTGGATAATTCGAAAAGTAAACATTCGCTATAGAAAAAATATTGTGAGATAAGGAATCATCATAGACTGCTTTAATAAATTCGATTTTTTTAATTTTTAGCATGTTTGACCTCCATTAATACTATTATATACTTTTGCACGAAATAACATAGTATAAAAGGAATGAAATATTAATAGATTTTTTATATATAAAAACGAACAATTTCATTATGTATAACTAGTGTATCTTATAAAACTTATGAATATTATTTCATTATCATGAATTATTTTAACTAGTTTAAAAAAGTTTTTGCAAATGTTCATCTTTTTGTCAAAATATTATCAAATTTGCTATCGGAACTACTTATTCTAAGTAGGAAACCACCAAAAAAAGCGCTCTTGTTTTTAGACTTTCTTCTCCTTTCATCAATCGTTTTACCTCCTCCTTTAACGGCTCTAATAATCACTTTATTTTAAAGTGCTATTTCTAGGAATGAACGAAGGAAAAGGCGGATAACAAGAATAGGTAAATAATAAAGAAGTTTCAATGTGTAATTAATATTGTTGTGGGCAAATCTCCTAAAATTCTTTCTTTTTTATAAATGGGTAGAAATTAAACAGAAGGGTAGGGAGAGATGCTTCTAGAAAATTACTAACCATTTTATTAATTAATTTTCTTACAATCTAGTACATATGCCTTAGCCATTTTATAAACTTTGCATTTAATATAGTAACTTCAATTATGGAGGTGAAAACATTCATGGAAAAGTTTCACGGCTTAGGTTTAGAATTTGGAGATAGCATTGCTGTTACAGGAAATGGATTCAGTGCTCAACAAGGATTCTTCATCGCTTTCCAAAATGATTTCCTAATTTGGGCAACAACAATTGCAGGGGTTACACGACTTGTTTCTACAAGCTTAGATGGTTTAACAATCGTAAGGCTATAATATAAAATGTATTTAAAATGAAGCCAAACTTATTTCTACAAGTTTGGCTTCAAATAAGTAATAGAATTGTTAATAGAG
>JAAYHP010000481.1 GCA_012735355.1 Lysinibacillus sp.
GAGGCTCGAGTCGGGCCCGTGGAAAGCGTCCCCGGAACGAAAATCAATTTTCAGTTTAATATCAAAAACTCATCATTTTCTTTTAAGAGAAAATGATGAGTTTTTACTTTTGTCCAAACCTCTTTTTACATTAACTAAACAGCTGTTGCAGTTTTTCCGCATTCAATTGTACGTAAGTGACAAATCCATTTAACATCATATGAGCGATAATCGGCGTAATTAAACGCTTTGTTTTATAATATAAAAAGGCAAAAATAAAGCCGGTTATCGTATATAAGATGATATGGGAAAAGTCTAAATGGATAACACCAAATACAATGGCACTAACAAAAGCTGCTACCCAAAAGTTTTGTGTTTGAATAATGGAACCGAAAATCACTCGGCGAAATACAAGCTCTTCCAAGATTGGTCCAAAGACAACAGAAGCAAGTACCATGATGGGGGCTATTTTCGTAATATTGATAATGGATTCAGTATTTTCAGACTTGTAATCAATTCCTAGTGATAATTCAATTTGTGTCCCGATGACTTGACCAAAATAAATTAAGAAAAATCCGATTAACCCCCAACCGACTGCAACAGATAATGGTGCTTTTTCTCCTTTGAAGCAATCCCAAAAGTTTTTATTTTTTGTAATGAGAATAATGGAAATGACTAAGGCAATCCCTGCAGTAACAGCAGACCACCAGCCAGCTAATGCGATGATAGCTTCCCTTCCTTCCAAATCGATAAAGCTTAAGAAGAAGGCGCGAATAGGTGGAATCCATAATAAAAAGGAAGAAAGCTGAAAGCAAATATAAGTGATTAATACATAAAAAGCAGTTTTTTGCGTTTCATATTTTTTTGATATAGCCAATCGTATAAACCCCTTTTTCTAAAACAAGTTGATTAAAATTAAACGTAAAATGATAAACTATCCCAATGATGGTATTTCAAAGTCGCTTTTCTAATTCTATTCTATTGTAGATGAATATATAAAGAAATGAAATTTTTTGCATGTTCTTACTTGCAAAATCACACTCGATTCATTATTATATAATTGTGTTAGCACTCATATGAAGAGAGTGCTAATAAGATGGGTAAAAATCGTATTTAGGAGGTTGTTTCACTTGTTAAGACCATTAGGAGATCGTATCATTATCGAATTAGTTGAGGTAGAAGAAAAAACTGCTTCTGGACTTGTACTACCAGACTCAGCAAAGGAAAAACCACAAGAAGGTAAAGTGGTAGCTGTAGGATCTGGTCGCGTACTTGATAACGGTACTCGTGTCGAGCCTGAAGTGAAAGAAGGAGACGTAATTATCTTCTCAAAATATTCAGGCACTGAAGTGAAATACGAAGGTAAAGAATATTTAATTTTAAGAGAAAGTGACATTTTAGCTGTTTTATCATAATTTATAGAAATAAAGTCAAAACGAAGCCTCTTCTATTATATGCAATAGAAGGGGAAATATGAATGCTTTGATTTATCGATAGATTATTAAAACTTGGAGGTTAGGCAAATGGCAAAAGACATTAAATTTGCAGAAGAAGCACGTTCTTTAATGTTACAAGGTGTTGATAAATTAGCGAACGCTGTAAAAGTAACATTAGGACCAAAAGGGCGCAACGTTGTTTTAGAAAAGAAGTTCGGTTCACCTTTAATTACAAATGACGGTGTAACAATCGCAAAAGAAATCGAACTTGAAAATCCATATGAAAACATGGGTGCAAAATTAGTTGCTGAAGTTGCGTCTAAAACAAACGAAATCGCTGGTGACGGTACAACGACTGCAACAGTATTAGCACAAGCGATGATTCGCGAAGGACTTAAAAACGTAACAAGCGGTGCAAACCCTGTAGGAATCCGTCGTGGAATCGATAAAGCGGTAGCTGCTGCTGTTGAAGAGTTAAAAAATATTTCCCAACCAGTTAAAAATAAAGAAGAAATTGCACAAGTTGCTTCCATTTCTGCTGCTGACGAAGAAGTTGGTAAATTCATTTCTGAAGCAATGGAGCGAGTTGGTACTGACGGTGTAATTACAATCGAAGAATCTAAAGGATTCACTACTGAGTTAGATGTAGTAGAAGGAATGCAATTCGACCGTGGATACGTTTCTCACTACATGGTAACTGATACAGATAAAATGGAAGCGGTTCTTGAAAATCCGTACATCTTAATCACTGATAAGAAAATCTCTAATATCCAAGAAATCCTTCCACTTCTTGAGCAAGTGGTACAACAAAGCAAACCATTATTAATCATTGCTGAAGACATCGAAGGGGAAGCTTTAGCAACATTAGTATTAAACAAATTACGCGGAACATTCCAAGTTGTTGCTGTTAAAGCTCCTGGATTCGGTGATCGTCGTAAAGCAATGCTTGAAGACATCGCGATTTTAACTGGTGGTCAAGTAATTACATCTGACCTTGGCTTAGACTTAAAAACAGCTGACGTAACATCACTAGGTCGCGCTGGTAAAGTAGTTGTGAATAAAGACAACACAACAATCGTTGAAGGTGCTGGCGACCAAGCTGCAATTGAGTCACGTGTAAATCAAATCCGTGCTCAAATTGAAGAAACAACTTCAGAATTCGATAAAGAAAAATTACAAGAGCGCTTAGCTAAACTCGCTGGCGGTGTTGCGGTAATTAAAGTTGGTGCTGCAACTGAAACAGAAATGAAAGAGCGCAAACTTCGCATTGAAGACGCATTAAATGCTACTCGCGCAGCTGTTGAAGAAGGTATCGTTGCTGGTGGTGGTACAGCGTTAATTAATGTATACGGCGCAGTAGAGAAAGTGTTAGACAGCGTTCAAGATGACGAAGCAACAGGTGTGAAAATTGTTCTTCGAGCTCTTGAAGAACCAGTACGCCAAATTGCTGAAAACGCTGGTCTTGAAGGTTCAATAATCGTAGACCGCTTAAAACGTGAAGAAGTGGGCGTTGGTTTCAATGCTGCAAGTGCAGAATGGGTGAACATGGTTGAAGCAGGTATCGTTGACCCAGCGAAAGTAACACGCTCTGCATTACAAAACGCAGCAAGTGTGGCAGCTCTATTCTTAACAACAGAAGCAGTTGTAGCGGATATTCCAGAGCCACCACAAGCAGGTCCAGGTATGCCTGACATGGGCGGTATGATGTAATTAACTATTTCATATACTGTATTTTCAATAAAGGAGGGCTGTTTCGGCAGCTCTCTTTTTATTTTGATTACTTATTTGTGAACTCAATATAAAAATTCTCCTTTACAAATTATATAAAAGACATAATTATATGAATAATCAATAAATTATAGTTTGGTTTTATAACAAAATATGGTATTTTTACAATATATAAGTAGTTTATAATGTGATCTTGATATGTAATTTTGAAGGAGGGGAGAGTATTAGTATGGTAAGCACACAAATAAGCAATGTAAATATTGAATTAGTTTATTTTCTTAGAGCAAATGAACAAGAGATGTTAGACATTTGGCAAGAACAAATTATCGTTCATAAAGAAGAAGATTCTGTTGAATTGATTAGAGGAAATGGACAAATAATGTTACAAATTGTAATAAACTCTCTTATGAGCAAACTTTCTGAGAATGAGCTAAAAGGTTTAGCGTATAAAGTAGCTAAAGAACGCAATGATACTAATATTAACATAGGTGAATTTGTCTATAATGTTAACCTTGGAAGAAGCATCATTATCAAATATGTTAATCAATCTGGAATCGAAATAGAAAAATTGCAACCTATCATTGATTTAATAAATCAACAGTTTGATTTATTCTGTTATTATGCTGTGTCAAAATACACGGAATTAAAAGATAAAAAAATACAAGAAAAGAATTTATTCATCACCCGATCCCATAAAAACAGATTGGAAATTCTTGGACAGATGTCTTCAAGTTTTGTTCATGAATTCCGCAATCCACTTACATCTATCATGGGATTTATTAGCTTATTAAAGAAGGATCATCCCTCCTTACCTTATTTAGATATCATTAGTTCGGAACTCGAACAATTGAATTTTAGAATTACCCAATTTCTACACACATCAAAAATAAAACAAGTAACTGAGAGCAATAAAGAAGTGATTTCTATAAATCTGTTATTAGGAGAAATCATTGAATTCTTATATCCGAGCTTTACAGATGGATGTATTCATATAAATACAGATATCGATGAAGATGCGATGGTATACGGCGATCGAGACGAATTAAAACAAGTCTTCTTAAATATATTAATGAATGCCATCGATGCGGTAAACGAAGAAGTGGGTACTAGAAAAATAAACATCGAAGTAAAGTTGGATAACGATCAAGTTATAATTATCATCTCAAATAATGGCCAAACTATTAAAAAGGAAGACGCTACAATCATTTTCGAACCATTTTTTACGACAAAAAAATTAGGTACGGGGATAGGTTTATTTGTATGTAAAAATATTATTGAAAAAAATAATGGAACCATCCAATGTATTTCCCAGGACGAATTAACTACATTTGAAATTAAGTTACCTAGTTACCAAATATAATAGAGTTAGAGCTTCTCATTGGTTAAATAAACTTGAGAAGCTTTTTTATTTGTAAAAATATTATTTATTAAATGAAAATATTAAACTTGAACCTATAGTATAAAATATGTATTTTAGTATATTTATATATTGTTGAAATATTCTTGATAAATTTAGACTACAGGTATAAAATAGATTTCGCTTTATCAATAGTATTTAGAA
>JAAYHP010000482.1 GCA_012735355.1 Lysinibacillus sp.
TAAATGTAACTTTTGATCAGTCAAAAGTAACAATCGATCAAATTAAAGAAACAATCGATGAACAAGGTTACGATGTGGAATAATAAACGTAATTAGGTTAGGATTTCTCATTGAATTGGGCGATTGGCCAGCGATTTTTTTAGTGAATATTCCGGTGCTCTTGTTATGTTTTATTTTAGGATGGTTTGTATTGCCAAAGGATGAAGCAAGAGAAAAATTGTCTTTGAAAGAATTAATTCAAAAAATGGATCCGATAGGCATTATTCTTTTTTCCGTTGGGGTCGTCGGTGCCCTTATGTTTTTATTATCCCTTAGAGTGACAGTGAACTATTGGGCAGGGATTATAGGTGGGATTTTCTTAATATTATTTATTAGCCATGAAACGAAAAAGAAAATGCCTTTTATCGACATTCGATTATTCCGTACAAATCCGAAATTATCATTAGTATTATTACAATATATTGTTTTGAATTTTATTTACTATGGCTTATTTTTTGGTTTGCCAAGCTATTTTCAAGATGGTTTACATTTAAACGTGGCCTATAGCGGTTTGTTGATGCTATTAGTTACCGGCATGGGTATTATTACAGCGCCGTTAGTTGGTCGTTGGATCGATAAATCGGGTGTTCATATTCCCATTTTCACAGGAAATATGTTAATTGTCATTGGGTCCTTATTGCTTTGGATATTCTATCATCATGTTTCACTAATCGTTATGTTGTTAATTATCGCGCTTATATCAGCAGTATGTACTTTTGGAAATGTTACATTACAAGCAGCTATGTTGGAAGCAAGCCCAGCAAATATTGTTGGAGTAGCTACTGGATTATATCAAGCTTGTAGAAATATCGGCTCCATCCTTTCAGCCGTCTCTCTTGGATTAATATTTGGTACCCAGTTTAATCCGGAACATTTTTCCACATTAATTATCGTATTCATTGTGGCAGGAGTTATCGTTGTGTTACTAGGCATCAGTTATTCGAAAATCAATATTAAATCATAGTAAGTAAATAATACAAATCAAAACTATTTTTTTGCTTATGAAGTTGTAAGTGAGCATGTAGAAGGGAATCATACGTTATTTATTGGTAAAGTAATCGATATGAAAGTTGATGAAGGGGAACCATTATTGTTCTTCAATGGAAAATACCGGGCTTTATCACCTGAAGAGAGCTTTGTAAAAAAATAAATTTTATATGAATCAAAACATTCGCAAGTTGTTATTGCGAGTGTTTTTTTTAAGATATGTTCACCTAAAGCAATTGTATACTTCGATTTGGGCTTGTGTTTAATCGAACTTTTTTATACTATTCATACTAAAATGTACATTTTCAGAGAGAGAGGCGGTTTTATGATATATTTTTTTGTTGGTATCGCAGGTATGCTAGGGGCTATTGTTAGATATTTAATTGGATTAACATTATTGACAGATGCCGTATTTCCATTTGCAACTTTGAGCATTAATTTAATCGGAAGTTTTTTATTAGCTTGGCTTACGACGAGTGTTTTTCAAGCAATTTCCATTTCCCCGGCAATGAAAACGGCTATCGGAACAGGATTTGTAGGTTCCTTTACAACCTTTTCAACAGTTAGTGTGGAAACGATTGAGTTATTTCAAAGTGGGAAGGTTTCGTTAGGTATTCTTTATATTTTTGTTAGCATTGTTGGAGGAATGATTATGTGTCGATTAGGTTTTAAAACGAAGGTTGAGGTAAAGTCATGTTAATACATATTTTCGTGGTGGGTGTTGGCGGCTTTTTAGGAGCCATCGCACGCTATTCAATTAGCCAAATGTTGAATAAGCCTTCATTCCGCATACCGATAGGAACGCTTATCATAAATTGTTCCGGTGCGTTTTTGTTAGGTATGCTTTTAGGA
>JAAYHP010000483.1 GCA_012735355.1 Lysinibacillus sp.
CTGCATAGCCATGCAACACTCTCTTTTCCACATCTTCCACGTTCATCGCTTCATGGTCACCGTCAGCACCCATGAGTTTCATTTTAACGAGAGTTCTCTCTGAAGCTCCCGGGAAATGCCCCTCTATTTTTTTCCCATACTATATCGATGATTGAATCCAATAAAGCATTTGGTCATCCCCAGAAATTAGTCGAGGCCAACCTGTTAATTCTCCTCCGAGCAGGACATCATCCCTTTCAATCCATTCAAAAATGGATTTATTTGAAAATAGCTGCTCTTCATTGTCAAGCTCCGATTGAGAATCAAATCGACACCACCAATAGAAAGCAAATGGTAATTTTTTAAACTCGTCTAAATTTGTAAACGTTTTCTTATTAGGTAGTTGTAATGCAAAACCCATGTTATCGCTTATAAACATCGTTGTACCCGATTGAACAGCATAGTCTGCAAAAGAATGGGGATTGTAAATTTGAAACGGGTGAACATGGGGTTCGATATAACCAGGTACTACATTTTTTCCTTCTAAATCTATCACTTCAGTATCCATTAAATTTTTTGGTTCTTCACTACCAACATATACAATCCGATCTTTGTATATCCAAATATTCCCCGTCATCCATTGTTTGAACATGCTGTGTAAATAGCGAGCATTTTTCAAAAGAATTGTAGGTGATGTGGTGCCATCTATTACAGCAATTTGATTACGAATTTCTTGGATTCTCCAAGTTGATTCTGGCAATTGTTACACTCCCTTCTATTTCATATAAATATTTATTTCGTTTAATTGCGTTTTATTCGTACATACTAACTTTGATTCAAAAGCACACTTTTGCTTTTATCGTAACACAGCACTTTACTAAATTAAAGTGCTTTCATTTAGTTAATTAATCCAACATGTAAAGGAGTTGATTCCATGTTAGAAGAAAACATTTCGGAAAAAAGTGGTTTTGTCCGCTTAGCATTAGGTGTTGGTATGACAGCTTGTGGTATTGCCCATTTAGTGAAGGAAAATGGTAGTAGAAGCTTAGGAACCTTCTTTATTACTGCTGGCGCAATGAAAATTGCAGAAGGAATTTTCCTATATTGTCCGACAAAAGCATTGATGAATACGAATGTAAAAAATGCTGTTACAAGTTCCATGCAAGAATTTATGGATGGGGATAGCTTAATGACTGCTTTTACATCTAGATACCAAAGCAGTTCATCTTCCCAAAATAATTCATCCCAAAATACCGGATCGTCTAGTACTGATATAACAATAAAAAATATGTCAGATACAGCCAATAAAATTGCTCAAACTGTTGCAAGTTCAACCCCAGCTGGCTCACCTGCAAATACCGCTGCAAAAGCCGTTCAAGCAGTAACAAATACACAAAAAAATCAAGGTAGCCAGAGCCAGACAAATCAAAACAGCCAAGGGAATCAAAACCTGACAAATCAAGGTAGTCAAGGAAACCAAGGACAACAAAAAGGTGGTCAAAAACAAAATAATAATAAACAATCATAAAAAGAAAAGAGGCTGGGACAAAAGTAAAAACTCATCATTTTCTCTTAAAAGAAAATGATGAGTTTTTGATATTAAACTGAAAATTGATTTCCGTTCCGGGGACGCTTTCCACGGGCCCGACTCGAGCCTCC
>JAAYHP010000484.1 GCA_012735355.1 Lysinibacillus sp.
ACTCCAATCAATTTTCGTTGCATATCATTTTTTTACTATGCTTCTTCACTGATTCTTAATTAAATTAGCTATATGTCCCAGCCTCTTTGTTTTCGAAATGTTTTTATTTATATTATAGCGCTTTTACTTTAGCAACAACGTTTTCTACAGAGAAGCCGTATTTTTCCATTACGATTTCTCCTGGAGCACTTGCACCGAACTTGTCGATAGCAAGAACGTCTCCTTCTGTGCCAACGTATTTATGCCAGCCAAGGGAAGATCCCATTTCAATCGCTAAACGTTTTGTCACCGCTTTAGGTAAAACAGATTCTTTATATTCAGCTGATTGTTTATCGAAACGATCAAAGGAAGGCATTGAAACAACTGAAACATCCATTCCTTCTTCACGTAACTTACGTTGAGCTTCAACAGCTAACGAAACTTCCGAACCTGTTGCAATAAGGATAGCATCAGGTGTTTCTTTTGTTGCTGGTGATACAACGTATGCCCCTTTTGCTACACCTTCTTTTGCTAAAGTCCCAGTGTTTTCAAGAACCGGTAAGTTTTGACGAGACAATACTAAAATCGTTGGTTGATCTTTTGATTGAATAGCAAGCTTCCATGCTTCAGCAGATTCGTTAGCATCGGCTGGACGAATAACCGAAACGTTCGGCATTGCACGGAATGAAGCTAAATGTTCAATCGGTTCGTGAGTTGGTCCGTCTTCCCCTACTGCGATGGAGTCGTGAGTAAATACATACGTTACAGGTAATCCCATTAACGCAGATAAACGAACTGCTGGGCGAACGTAGTCAGAGAATACGAAGAACGTACCACCGAACACGTTTAAACCACCGTGTAAAGCCATACCGTTTAATGCAGCGCCCATAGCGAATTCACGCACACCAAACCAAATGTTTCGGCCTTCAGGTGTTTCTGCAGAGAAATCGCCGCCACCTTTAATCGTCGTTTTATTGGAACCAGCTAAGTCTGCACTTCCTCCAAAGAAAGATGGAACTTTTTTCGCTAAAGCGTTGATGACATCTCCTGAAGAAGAACGAGTTGCAATCGATTTTCCAGCTTCATATGTTGGAATTTCTGCATCAAAGTCTTCAGGTAATTCGTTATTCATTGCTTTAATGAATTGTTCAGCTAATTCCGGATATTCCTTTTTGTAGCTTTCGAATTTCGCATTCCATTCTGTTTCAGCTTGTACACCTTGCACTTCCGCTGCCGCTTTGAATGTATCGTAAACTTCTTGCGGAATTTCAAATGGTTCATGATTCCAACCATAATATTCTTTCGTTAATTTAATTTCATCTGCTCCAAGAGGCGCACCGTGAACATCCGATTTACCAGATTTGTTAGGTGAACCATAACCGATCACTGTTTTGATTTCTATTAACGTTGGTTTTCCCTTTGAATGCTTCGCTTGTTCAATAGCCTTATTAATGGCATCCACATCTGTGCCATCTTCTACACGAATGTAGTTCCAGCCGTAAGATTCGAAGCGTTTTTGAATGTCTTCAGAGAAGGCTTTATTTAAATCCCCATCTAAAGAAATATCATTTGAATCGTAAAGGATAATTAATTTTTCAAGTTGCAAGTGACCAGCTAAAGAAATAGCTTCTGCAGCTACCCCTTCCATTAAGTCCCCATCACCACATAAAGCATACGTATAATGGTCAACAATTTCATGGCCAGGTTTATTATAAATGGCTGCTAAATGACGTTCAGCCATCGCCATACCGACAGCCATGCCAATACCTTGTCCAAGTGGACCTGTTGTTGCTTCCACACCAACTGTATGGCCATATTCTGGGTGACCTGGTGTTTTCGATCCCCATTGACGGAAGTTTTTAATATCATCCATTTCAAGGCCATATCCACCTAAATGAAGTAGGCTATATAAAAGCATTGAACCGTGTCCTGCAGAAAGAACGAAACGGTCGCGATTGTACCATTTTGGGTTATTTGGATTATGGCGTAATTGTTTAGTCCATAGAGTGTAAGCCATTGGCGCAGCACCCATTGGAAGACCTGGGTGTCCAGAGTTTGCCTTTTCAATGGCATCGATTGATAAAGTTCGGATAGCATTAATTGCTAGTAAATCCGCTGTAGTTGTCATTACTTGACATCCTTTCTCGTGCTAAATAGTAGTATCGTATTCAGTTTAGACAACATTTTAATAGAAAACAATCTATTTTTAAGGAATGTCATATTTTTTACATTCAAAATAAGAGTTATTATATAGAAGTTTGTTCTACCAATTAAAACAAAGGTGATAGTACGTCAATTAATTCAATTTATTTCGACGAATTTGCTTCACCTTTTCCGGCGTAACATCATTTCCTTCCATATCAAAAACTTGCACATTTTCTATTGTTTCTCTAAAAGAAGCGCGGAAAGACTCTAAATATTCTTTACGTAACAGTGTACGTTCTTTTGCCTCTGCTTCCGTTAGCTTACCCTCTTTCGCTTTTTTTGAAAGTTCATTAATGCGGGCGATTTTTTCTTTTGATAACATTCCATTCACACCTTTCACTTCAATACTTTTAAGAATATGCAAAATAGCTTAGAAGCGCAATAATTTAGTCCTCTAAACTTTCTGTATATTCCACATATCTTCGGTGAACGGTGGCTTTGCTTATACGGTAGCCTAACCCTCTTAAAGTTGAGGCAATTTCTTGGAATGTTAATCCCTTCTCCCGTAAATTGATAATTTCCTCAATCGGTACTTCAATCCGTTCCCTTCCATCACGGTTCCCACGATTTCGAAAGTTCAATTCCGGGCGATAACCCATTTCTACCGCTCGACGCATTCCCCGTTTAATTTTTGCATTATGAATTTTACGTTGATACTCCTCTACGATAGCGAGTATTTCTAAAAGCATCGTATCCATTTCATTTAATGAAAGTGGACCTGCATCATTCAAAGAATACACGTCCGTTTCGAATTTTTGCAATAGATGTAAAACCGCGACTCGGGCATGTCCACGACCTAGCCGGGTTTCATCTTGCACGAAAACCGATGCAATTTGTTGTTCTTTTATAAAATCCATCATCTCTAGTAAACCGTCCCGATCTACATCAAAACCGCTATGCTGATCTTGAAAAATAGCTACCACTTGATAGCCTAATTTTTCTGCATAACGGGAAAGCTCTTCCTTTTGACGATCTAGAGAAGTTTCCTGTTCACTTTTTTCAGTGCTAACCCTTGCATAAATTACTGCTTTTTTATTTTTTGTAGTCATCTTGTCTCGCTACCTTTACCGATTGAATTTCATTTTCTTCATTTATGGCAATATAAATTGCATCTTGTGGAATTGGAATGGTAAGGGTTCCACCTGCAACGATATGTTCGCCTTGGATATCATTTTCCTTCTTTACTTTATGAATCCATTGTTCTGTTGTCAAATTGCCTTTATAGCGCTCAGCTAATGTCCAAAGAGTATCCCCTTGTTGAATTGTTATTTGTTCGTATGCCATTTCATCATCCGTTATATAAATGTATGTAATAATAAGCAGTGTAACAATGCAAAGTATTTTAATATAATTATATTTTTGTAACCAATCCATACATAAACCCCCTTTTACGAATGTTTGTTCGATATTTAATTTAATACGAACAAACGTTTTTGTCAATACATTTTCTCGAACTTGTGTTTGCTTTTTTGATAGACCATTGCTATACTATATGTAAATAAAATGTAAAACTATTCTCATAGAGGTGACCTTGATGGAAAAACTATCAAAAAGGCAACAACAAATTCTCACATTTATACAAGAAGAAGTTCGCACGAAAGGTTATCCTCCTTCGGTTCGAGAAATTGGTGAAGCAGTTGGGCTTGCCTCTAGTTCAACAGTACACGGTCACCTTTCTCGCCTAGAAGACAAAGGATATATTCGAAGAGATCCAACGAAGCCTCGAGCAATCGAAATATTATATCAAGATGCAAACGAATCGATTGAAAAACAACCTGTCGTACACGTACCATTAGTCGGAAAAGTAACTGCTGGTAATCCCATAACAGCCATTGAAAACATTGAAGAATACTTCCCTCTTCCTGCAACTTACGGTACAAGTGAAGATCAATTGTTCATGTTAGAAGTTATGGGAGATTCGATGATTGAAGCGGGCATTTTAGATGGAGATTACGTTATCGTGAAAAAACAATCCACTGCTAACAATGGAGATATTGTCGTTGCAATGACAGAAGATGATGAAGCAACGGTAAAACGATTCTTTAAAGAAAAGGATCATTTCCGCTTGCAACCAGAAAATTCAACGATGGATCCAATCATCGTAAATCAAGTAACGATTTTAGGAACTGTGGTCGGATTGTATCGTCAAATCCACTAAAAATCTCAAAGTGGGCAAAATGAAAAACTCGCAATTGTTTGTTAGATTGCGAGTTTTCATCTTTCTTCGCTAAGTTTTATTCAATGTGCACGCTGCTACAAATTCTTCAAATAATTTCATTGAATTTTTCTCACCCTTTGCTACCAATTCTTCAGGATGCCATTGAACGCCGATGCAAAAGCTTGCTGTTTTGTGTTCCACTGCCTCGATGATGCCGTCCTTTGCCTGTCCGATAATTTGAAGATTATTTGCAATATCTTTAATAGCTTGGTGATGAAAAGAATTTACTAAAATGTTTGTTTCCTTAAACATCTTGTGTAGTTTACTATTTTCTTTTAGCTGTACGTAGTGGGAAGTTTCGTGACGAGGAGATGTTTGTGCATGAAGCAATCTATCCCGTTTACTTTGGGAGTAAATGTCTTGATAAAGCGTTCCCCCTAGGGCAACATTTAATATTTGTAGACCGCGACATATGCCTAAAATAGGAATATTGTGTTGCAGTGCTTTTTTTGTCCATTGAATTTCATATTCATCACGCTCAGTTAAAACCTTTCCTAATTTCAGTTGAGGTTCCTCTCCAAAAAGCAAAGGATTGATATCCCCTCCCCCCGTAAGCAATAGCCCATCGATTGTTGCTAGGAATTGGTCCATTTCCTTTTCCGGTGTAAAAGGAAGGCTAACTGGAAGCCCTCCTGCCTGAAGCAACGCTTTTACATATGACTCGTTTAAACGGTAGCTCCCTTCATGAAAATCCATCGTAATCCCTATAAACGGTTTAATATCGACACCCCCATTAGCCCTTTTGATGAATTATATGCAGGTGCGGTAAGGAATACTTGTAGCAATTGCTAAATGGATTCGCTATGTGCTCGAGTCACGGCTTTGTCAATCTGAGTCGCGACTCTTTCCGACCGAATTGAGTCGCTATACGCCCGAATCACACCTTTATTCGCCCGAATCGATTCACCATCCGCCCGAATTACTTCGCCATCCGCCCGAGTCACCGCTTTCCGCCCAAAACGCCTATCTTTCTACCAAAGTAGCCAATCTTTCTGCAGAATTCACTAATTTCGAATTCAATCAGGAGAAAGAATTACATCTATTTGCACTGTAAATTTTAAAAAGTGGGGAAAATTATTCAACAAATGATCCTAAATCAGATGAAAATTACAGTTCACAACGGCTGACAACTTATGCAACAAATTAAAACCCAAGAGAAATTAATCCCTTGGGTTAGTTACCATAAAAAATATTCAATTGTTTTGAGAACACTTTTCTAAAACAATCCCATATACCAATCAACCATATTGTCGCCATAAAAATACACTATGACAGCGGCTAATGCGATGGATGGTCCAAAAGGAACGGGGCTTTTTCGGTCTTGACCGCGAACTTTCAACACGATGAAGCCTACAATCATTCCAATTACTGAAGCGACAAACAACGTCAACAACGTGTTCACCGTCCCTAGCACAAGACCAATTAAAAAGAATAGCTTAATATCGCCGCCGCCCATTCCGCCTTTCGAAATGACCGCAATCAATAGCAAAATTCCAAACCCTACCACCGCACCAAGGGCCGCATCCCACCAAACATTTAATGGAGACACAGCTCGTCCAACGATAAGAAACGGCAAGAAAAAAAGAAGCACTTTATCTGGAATAATCATATACGCAATATCGGAAACAACGATAATCACTAACAACGACATAAAGAAAAGTGCAACTAACAATTCAAGGGACAAACCGAGCTGCCAGTAACTAAATACAAACAACAGCCCAGTAATCAATTCCATAAAGAAATAAATCGGTGAAATTTTCGAACCGCACGTGCGGCATTTTCCGCGTAAAAATATGTACGAAAATACTGACACTAAATCAACAACAGTTAACTGCCGATTACAACTCGTACAATGGGATGGCGGTGTGACGATGGATTCCCCTTTCGGAATCCTCAGTCCCACCACATTATAAAATGAACCTAACACAATCCCAAAAAGGAATAAAAAGATCGAGTATACAATTTCCATGCAAAGCGCTCCTCACAAACCCTCTCGATTACACTTCACCTTCATAATAGAACGTAGTCACTTGAACAGTTGCTTCAATGCTACCTACAGGAATATCAGACAGTTCAAGCTCTTCCCCAGGCAAAGCAAATTCGATAATATCGATGTGCATAATTCGCTCAATTTTTTCGATTTCTTTAATAAATGCAACTAAATGATCAAAATCTGGAGAAGCAACAACTATTTCAAAGGTTACTAATTTTAACTCTGGCGGTAAAGACTCTTGAGAAATCGTTGATACTGGTGTTTCCTCTTGTTCTTCACCTTCCGTACTACCTTCCTCTACAGTTCCATCCGTACCCTCCTCTTCTTCCGACGAAGCATACGGATTTTCCAATTCCGTTTCCGAAACGAGGTCATCATAGTTATTAAATTCGATAGTTAAAATTTTTGTACCGGATACGTACTGAGTTTCTTCAATATTTAAAACTAAATTTTCTAAGCTTCTTGTAGCAGGTACTTTTTTACGCATATTGATAAGCGTAGCATGGTCTAAACTTCTATTCGCATTGATCTCTTCAATTTGTTCTTGAAGCGATGCAATTTCAGATTGGGTTGTTGAAATGGAACTTTGCAACATCTCCACTTCTTCTTTTTTCGGTAAAATTACATAATAATATAGAGCAAATAATAACGCTGCTACGAGGGCAATTAGTAAAAGTGTTCCCGAATTTTTCCCGCTGGATAATTTCATGATTCAACACCTCCAGCAGCTAAATAATTACTATTAATAAATAGAGTAAATACGACTTCATATCGAGGAACTTCATAGAAATTCGCCCGATTATCAACAGTCACTTCTTCCCCTTCATCTGTAACTCTATTCGGCATAATCTCAAAATGTTCGATAGATGTTACTTGAACATCTTGGAAATAAGCGCTATTTACTAACTTCGATAAATAGCTAGAAATATCGCTTAGCGTTTCAAAATCCATCGTTACTTCAGCAGTCGTTGCATCGAAGGCATACTCTCTTAAATAAGAATGCCCTGGTTGCAAGCGAATCGTTTCATCAATAATTGGTGACACAGGGTAAGAAATCATTTCAACAAATTCCACCGATTGCTCTAGTGAACCTGTGTTCATTGTCATGTTGTCCAGTTCCGCTTCCAGCTGATCCCGCTCAGCAAGGACCGATTGCTCTTGCTCTTTTAATGTTGAAATTTCTCCTCGAATTTTAAAATATTGTAGGACAAAAAATGCCACCAATAATAAAACTATAATGGATATAAGAATATAAATGTTTTTCGTTGAAGTGGACTGCCTCTTTTCGACTTTCGGCAGCAGGTTAATATCTGGTATCATGATTTAACCTCCTTTAAGGCAAGTCCAAGAATCGATACATGTTTTGCCTTAAATCCTGGATAATGTTGTTGTATTAACTGGTCATTTACCATTTTAATCGGTAATTGAAAACTATCTTGTAAATAAGTATGAATTAAATCAAGATTTGGATTATCACCCATAATGATGATTTCATCGACACCTTTATCCCCTTTATTTAAAGAGAATCGATAGAAATTCATAATTTTGTCCAGTTCTAACACTTGGTCAGAAATGAGCATACGATACTGATCTAAATCCCCTTGATAAGTGAAAGCTAGTTGATGTTCGCCATTTTCTTTTGCTTTCCAATCATTGATGTCTGTTCCAATCGGCTGGAAACGTTGGAAGTCTAAATTACCATTGGAATAGATTGCAATGGATAATTCATTAATGAGCCAATTCGTTAGCAAATAGGTTTTATTGTCTTGAAGTAATCCCATATCTTCAAGTAATCGCAAATTACAAAGGGCTCGAACATCGGCAACTTCAGGACGCATAGCAATATCTAAAAATAAATTTATGTATTTGTTCACTTCCTCGGAGCTAGCCGCTATCATCATCGCTTTGCCGTCTCCTTCTTTCGGATCAAACACATCAATTAATGGATTTTCGAAAGGTAGATGAATTGAATGCCCTAATTCCATTTCAACATATTCTCGCAATTGATTGCTTTTCACATCGTTTGGATGATCAAAGGCTTTTAGTAGAATTGAAGAATCGGGCACGATAAAACGGACACTTTGGTTTTTACCGCCCCATTTTGAAGCGTATTCTTTAAAGATTTCAAATAAAGCCATTTCGTCCTTTAAGATGGATTCTTCGATAATATGATTCGGAATTTCAACTTCAAATACTTTCGCCTGCGATATATC
>JAAYHP010000485.1 GCA_012735355.1 Lysinibacillus sp.
GGAGGCTCGAGTCGGGCCCGTGGAAAGCGTCCCCGGAACGGAAATCAATTTTCAGTTTAATATCAAAAACTCATCATTTTCTTTTAAGAGAAAATGATGAGTTTTTACTTTTGTCCCAACCTCTTTGGAGAATTTTTTATACTAAGTAATGTTTATATTCATCAGGAATTTTTTCAGGATTCGTTACAACGTCTTCTTCAATTTTTTGTTCGTGCATTTTATTGGAGTAGGAGAAACGGAAAATTCCATTATCAAAGTCTGTTCCAATTTCTTTAAAGAAGATCCCTTCAATAAAACGAGCTTTTGGGCAAGTAAAGACAATTTTATATTTTTCACCTTCTGAAACGATATAAGCGCGGACACCTTTTTCATACATATCCGTTCCTTCATCTTCAGTAGGTCTACTAACAGCTACAATATGGAAGTCTGCAAAAGGTATTTCCTTTAGTAATACATTCAGGAAGGAACCCTTCGTAATTTCTTCCCATCTACTTTGTGCACTTTGACCGACAATGATTTGGGATATGTTTAAATCCCTTGCTACTTCAGCTATTACTTTTTGAATGGGCCTTTTCTCATTATCACGAATAATAAATTCTTCAACACCAAGTTCTTTTGCTAATTCAGTCCACTGTTCAATATAACTTGATTTTTCAGCATCAAAGAGGTCCACTGGTTTTGAGTCAACGGTTAATATATATAAAGGACAATTTAGCAAGCTAGCAAGCTTATGACCTCTACGAATGAGTCGTTCACCGTTTAATCCGTAGTAAACACAAACTAAGATACTTTCATCCGCTTGCTTTTTGGCATCATTCATCATTTTACTATGCACCTCTTATATAAATATCAAGACGGATATCATAAATAATTCCTTGGATTTCCGTAGCAAAATCAATGAAATACATATTGCTTTATTATATACTTAAATTTGTAACAACAATTAAATTATTGTAAATTCTAATAAAATCATTAATCAAAAATAATTAGTATTGTCATTGACACATTATTATGCAATGTAGAATGATTTTCGTCAAGTAAATAAAATAATGAAAGGGAGGTAAGACTTTGTGACAATTGACATTGCCATCATCCTCACCCCATTTATTTTTGCGGCATTAATCCCTGTTTTTTACAGGTTTGTAAGCAAGAAATATATCGGCTCCTTAGTTTTCGCTGTTGCCTTAGTTTTATTTCTTATTTTAACTACATATATCCCCCGCATATCTAGTGGTGAAGTAATTACTTACACTCATAATTGGATCCCCTCGTTGGGTATAAATTTTACTACTTACTTAGATGGACTTAGCTTAATTTTCAGTTTGCTTATTACTGGAGTTGGAAGCTTAGTCATCTTATATTCTATATTTTATTTATCCAAGAATGAAGCATTATATCATTTTTACTGTTATCTTTTAATATTCATGGGTGCGATGCTCGGTGTAGTTCTTTCGGATAATTTAATGGTTTTATATGGATTTTGGGAGTTGACGAGTGTTTCGTCCTTCTTATTAATCGCTTTTTGGCACCATCGGAAGGCTTCTCGAGCTGGTGCAAGGAAATCAATGCTGATCACTGTGGCAGGCGGTATAGCAATGCTTGCTGGTTTTTTAATGCTCTATTATATGTCAAATACTTTGAGTATTCGTGAGATTATTACCAATGTGAGCATGTTCCGTGAACATAATTTATTTATTCCTGCCCTCATTTTAGTGCTGTTAGGTGCCTTTACGAAGTCGGCGCAATTTCCCTTTTACATTTGGCTACCGGATGCGATGGAAGCTCCAACTCCTGTTAGTGCCTATTTGCATTCCGCGACGATGGTGAAAGCAGGAATATATTTAGTGGCGAGGTTAACACCTGTTTTCGGTGGAGAAGCGGTGTGGTTCTGGTTAGTGACGGGTATAGGTCTCTTTACGCTTTTCTGGGGTTCCTTTAATGCCGTAAAGCAGACGGACTTAAAAGCATTACTAGCTTTTTCTACGGTCAGTCAACTCGGTTTAATTATGAGCTTATTAGGTATGGGGTCAGTTGCCATTTATTTAGGTTACTCCTCTGAAACAATTATCTATACACAGGCTGCTTTTGCTGCCATATTCCATTTAATTAACCATTCTACTTTTAAAGGTGCATTGTTTATGATGGTCGGAATTATTGACCATGAATTAGGAACGCGGGATATTCGGAGACTCGGTGGATTATTGTCTTTCATGCCCTTTACTTTCACAATCGCCCTAATTGGTAGTTTTTCCATGGCAGGGCTCCCGCCATTTAATGGATTTTTAAGTAAAGAAATGTTCTTTACAGCAACGTTGCATATACAACAGTTAAATATTTTCTCCCTTGATAGTATCGGTGTAATCATCCCGGTTGTTGCGTGGGTTGCAAGCGTCTTTACTTTTGTGTACTGCTTAGTGATTGTAGGAAAAACGTTCTTTGGGCAAGTTAGACCTGATTTGCTCGATAAACATCCTCACGAAGCACCAATTGGAATGTTGATTTCTCCATATGCGCTCATCATTTTAGTAGTTGGGATTTTCTTCTTCCCGAATGTATTAGGTCAGTATATTTTACAACCGGCTATGGCGAGCATTTATCCAACATTTCCTACAAGCGAAGAGTTAACGCCTGTGATTCAAGCATGGCATGGTTGGAATCGAGAATTGTTTATGACAATCGGCGTGATTGTTATAGGTATTTTACTGTACAGTATCTTTAAACGTTGGAAACCGGTTTATCGATTGTTGCCACAAAGATTTACATTGAATTCCCTTTTTAATAATGGAATGAGTTTTAGTGAATCTTTCTCTAATCGAGTGACAAATCGATATATGACTGGAAACTTGAACGATTATTTCGTTTATATTTTAATTGCGTTTATTATGATTGTAGGAGGGTATTTCCTCTATTCCGACGCATTTTCCTGGAGTTCTATTCGTACGGATGAGTTGGAGATATTTGAGATCATTTTAGTTGTTATTATGGTTGTTTCTTCAATTGCCATATTGTTTGCGAAGTCTCGGATTACGTCAGTTTTCCTAAATGGTGTATTAGGTTATTCTCTTGCCTTTTTCTTTATTGTTTTCCGAGCGCCAGATTTAGCATTAACTCAACTTGTAGTTGAATCGGTATCTACTGTTTTATATTTAATTTGCTTTAAGCATTTACCAGAAATTAAAAAAGAAATAAGACCAAAAATGATTCAAGTCAGGAATGTGATTATTTCATTAGCGGTTGGGCTAACGGTGACTCTAGTTGGACTAGCAACATTAAATTACGAGAAGTTTGTAACGATTTCTACGTATTTTAATGATTCATATAATTTAGCTGGTGGTAAAAACATCGTAAATACGATTTTAGGTGATTTCCGTGCCTTTGATACGATGTTGGAAGTAGTCGTTCTCTTTATTGCTGGCTTAGGAGTTTATTCCTTAACGAAGCTGAAGGCAAAAAGGGGGGGAACGCATGAAAATCAATGATGTCATTTTACGCACCGTCGTAAAAGTAGTCGTTTTCATTATCCTTACTCTTGGGGTGTATTTGTTTTTCTCAGGGCATAATGCTCCAGGAGGAGGATTCATAGGTGGTCTTGTTCTCGCTTCGGGGATCATTTTATTATATGTCACATACGATATTGAAACGGTTCATCATAAAATACCTTTTGATTTTAAAAAAGTTGCTGCTTTAGGGGTATTAATAGCAACAGGATCAGCTTTTGGCTCCATTTATTTTGATGTGCCATTTTTA
>JAAYHP010000486.1 GCA_012735355.1 Lysinibacillus sp.
CGGGGCCTACTGGACCGACGGGGCCTACTGGACCGACGGGAGTATTCGATCCAGATCAACTTTTATTCTCCGTATCAGGAACAACTGGTACCGTTGCAGAAATGCGCATAGGAGAAACTTTAACATTTAATTCAACAACTTTAGATATTACAGTTTCAGAAGGTTCTGCAACTGTAGATATTGAAGTTCCAGCCGCACCTCCTGTTACAGCAACCTCTATGTATGCTGGTAATACAACTGGCGGTGCACTCGGCATTCCAATTGGAGGAGTACCAATTCCACTAGCTGATGTAGTATCGTTAAATGGTTTTGAGGCAGATACAACCGACACTGAATTTACAGTCCTACAAACGGGAAGATACTATATTTCATACCAAATAAATTTAACAGCTGCAGTTTTAGTAACAGTTAGAGTAACAAGAAATGGTGCTACAATTCCAGGTACTGAAAACGGTGGATTGGCCGCTACCCATTTTGTAGCCGATGTAATAACTGATTTAAATGCTAATGATGTCATTGTACTTGAAATCGAAGGATTATTATCAGTATCACTTGCTTCAGGATTAGCAGCAAGTCTAACAATTATCCGTTTACAATAAGAACTATTATATTTCATTTATATTCTCTAATATTCAAAGCAATATTATAAATGGAAAAGGTATCTTTCGATTTCCTTTCTTCGACTGTAGGCAAACTATTCCACTTAGTTTGCCTACAGTCTTTTTTTGTATTAAATACTAATCTAAATTAAGTACTTATATACGGTGAATAGAATGTTATGTAATTTTTAATTAACCTTGTTACTGGTAAAGTGATTCGACTTATATTAAAGCTTTTTCATTTTAATGTAAGTCTAATTGTTTTCCTAAAATTCAATTGTTATTTTAGGCACCAATACTAGTGTGACTCAATACACTAGAGATTGTATGGAAGTACATTTTTAATACCTTTCGTAAAATCTTAAGGAGGTCTCTTTTCATGTCTTTACCGTCCGTCCCGGATATTACCCCTGATATAACTTTAAATCGTTGTGATGCCATTAATTTATTACTTTCTTCTATTGCGATGGAAGAAATCGGGCTTTCCCATATTTTGAATGCTGAAGGTGAAAAACTACAAACATTTTTAAAAATGTATCCTCGCAACTTACACGGTTACATCAAATTAAATGATAGTGTGAACACAACATTGCGTACCGTTGTGAAATCACAAATATTGCTACAATTTAAATTAGAAGATGTCATCACGCTAAATAAAACTTCGGGTTGTGATCCATGTCACCCACCAAAACATAGTAAACACCAACTTCCTTGTAAAAAATGTAAGCATCATGAATGCAAACATGACGATCCCTGTGTAGACTTTCACGATGACTCGTTATGTTATTGTCCAAATAAGGACTGTCAATGTCCCAAATGTAAAGAAAAAAAGAAACACAATCACTAAATATATGAATTTTGAAAGGGGGGGAACTAGTGCTAAGCTGCATAGAACTTGATGAAGCAGAGTTTTTAAAAGGTTTTAATAACTTTTCTTCATTTATCCATGCATATACTTTGTTTATTATGAACTTTTTTAAAAGTACATTTTCAGACGCTCAAACAGAGGAACTCCTCCAGTTAGAAGAACAAGTAACTCAATCTCTATTACTATTAGAAAAATTACACATGTTTTTATTTATGAATACTTTTACGTATAAAAAACACTTTACCCTTTCAGAAAATATCCATCCATTACACAATCAGACGAACTTAGAATTGTTGGAACGATTACAAATGTTTATAAGCCAATACAATTTTCAGAAAGAAGAAAATCGTATGGTTAGTGAAAAAACAATTTTTCAAATTTTAACTTACTATTACAGTGAAAAAGACGTTGATTCCATGCAAGGTGATATCGATCATGATAAAGAGGAAGACAACCAAAGACCTAGTATTATATTTACTCTCTCACCATTATCTCCCCCTTGGTTAGCAAATTTACCATCAGTACAATAAAAGGAAGTGTCCGTTAATTGGCTTTACCTTCGATTTCTCTTTGTATGATCGTAAAAGATGAAAAGGATTTTATTGAACAATGTTTAAAAAGTGTTGAAGGTGTAGTAAAAGAAATTATCATTGTTGACACAGGTTCAAAGGATGGAACAGTAGATATTTGTGAAAAACACAATGCTACCATCTATCCATATACATGGAATAATCATTTTGCAGAAGCACGAAATTTTGGAATCTCCAAAGCTAGTGGGGACTATATTTTATGGCTAGATGCAGATGAAGAATTAGAAGCTGGGCACGAACAATTACTATTTGATACTTTGACTGAATCAAACGCTGATATGTATTTTATGCCAATTATCAATTATTATGGCGAAACTTTCCCAGTAAAAAAAGAGCAAGCTTTTTTATACCATCAACCCCGGCTTTTTAAAAATCACATAGGCATTCAATTTTACAATGCAATTCATGAATCTCCCCTATTTCCCAAAGGACAAAATGACGACTATAATATTAAAAACATTCAAATACCAATCCATCATTATGGCTACATTAAACAATTAACAGAGAAAAGAAAAAAAGGTCAACGTAACCTCGAACTTATCCAACAAGAATACAAAAAACCGAATCATAGCCCTTGGATCGAATACCATTTAGCCAATGAATACTATCGACTAGGAGACGCTCGAACTGCCTTCGAATATCTGAATGAATCAATTTTTCGCTTTCTACTAGAAGGCATTAAACCTCCTTCCATCCTTTATCGACTAAAATATGGGATTATGGTAGACACTCAAAGCTTTGATGAAGCACTACCAGGCATTGATAAAGCAATTACCCTATATCCTGATTATGTGGACTTACATTACTTAAAAGGGATTATTCATTATTATAAAAACAATTACAAAGAAGCATTGGAATGCTTTGAGAAATGTCTTGAACTTGGAGATTATCATCCAAACTATTTAATTATGAAAGGTACGGGAAGTTTTTTAGCACAACATTATAAAAACTTATGCCTTGAAAAATTGAAGAGTTTCGAGAGTAAATAAAAGAAAGAGGTTGGGACAAAAGTAAAAACTCATCATTTTCTCTTAAAAGAAAATGATGAGTTTTTGATATTAAACTGAAAATTGATTTCCGTTCCGGGGACGCTTTCCACGGGCCCGACTCGAGCCTC
>JAAYHP010000487.1 GCA_012735355.1 Lysinibacillus sp.
AACCGTCATCTCTTTTGTATATTAAATCGATAACCCCAGTAACATAAATATTTTCATTATTCACATCCATGGAATGAAAATACGGATCTTCTTTCGTCACCATCTTTGTAAAAGGAACTTCTGTTAACACTTTTTCCGCACCCTTAAGTTCTTTCCATATCGGGGAAGCTCTGAACTTATCAACAATGGTCATAGCCTCTTCTTCCCGATCTCCTAACTCGTACTTCGTTAATAAAGAACGAACGAAAGGTTCCACTTTCAAATCCGGATATTTCACTAACTTCTCAAACAATTCATGTACGAAGGAACCCCACTGTAAGCCGCCGCCTTCTTCTCGCAAAATATCCGCAATGAACGAATAATCTTTATCTTTCGTCGGACTCCAATGTTCATAAGTTTTAACTGCCTTTGCCTCAATCCAATCGGTTAAATTGTTCGTATGTTGCACTACATCTTGTGAAACAATTGCTGTGCTAGATGGATGTTCCGTATAAACTTCATCGTCTTCTAAATCAATCGGTTCAATTCCATCTATTTGCAAAAGAATGTTCCACGGATTCGACCGTTCATCGTTTTTACACGAACTAATAATGAGCGCCTTTTCAGCTCTCGTTGCCGCGACATATATAATTCGCAATTCTTCACTCTCTAAATATCGATACTCCTCTTCCTTTAAAGATTCCCACTGTAAAGGATAGGCGATATCTTTCCGATGAAACTCGCCTTTCTTTTCCGAAAATGCAAAGTAGCCTTTTGATACGGATTGTTCCCGCTTTATATGATGATGAATTTTTGACTTCACATCTACTATATTCGCAGGACAAGCTAAGAACACAATCGGGGCTTCCAATCCTTTAGATTTATGCACGTTCATGACGCGAACAGCATCTAGCTCTCCTTCAATATTTAATACTTCTGTTTTCTCGTAAACTAACTCTAAAAATCGATTCAACACTTGATTGTAGGTGCTATTTCCTTCGCTCTCAAACTGTTTTAAATGGATGAGGATGGATAGTACGCTTTTTAACGTTCGTTTATTCCCGCCCTTTTGCAATAAAAGAGGATAAAATCCAACGTCTTCTAGCATTCGCTCAATGGCAATCGTCGGAGAGCTTGTCCCAATCCACCCATAATACGTACCCATTTTCCGTAAAGCGATTTCAAATTTTTTCTTCGTTTCTTCCTGCAACCCTTCTGGTATGTCACTAAAAATTGAGAAGCGACCACCGGCTTGTTTCCACTGATACAACTCATCATCACTAATGCCAAAAAAGATTCCTCGCAAAGCCGCAACGAAACTTACTTCATCCGTTGTATCTCGGAAAGCTTGCAAGAAAATAGCCAATTCTAGAAATGCTAAAGTTTCCCCAATGATCGCTTCTCCGCTTATATTCACCGGAATGCCAGCTTGTTCTAAACTGCGGGCATAAAGCGGAACTTCATTGTTGTAGCGGGTAATTATCATAAAATCCTTCGGCTTATAGCCTTGCTTTATCAATTTTTGGATTTGCAATGTAATATTTTTCATATCTTCATGAAAAATTTCATCTTTTTTCGTAATATCTGGTCGTACCTTCAAACATTTAATGCCGGAAAAAGTCCCACCTTTATCTTCATGAAAAGCATTTAACGGTCGATATGCCGCTTGGTAGGCGGTCTCTTTTTCTGGTAATTGGTTGATAAATACTGTGTTTAATCGTGTCGTAACAGAATTTAACGTGCGGAAGTTCATCGTTAATTCCAACACTTCGCCACCCGTTGCTTGAATAAGATGTTTCACTTGATTGTACGTATCAATATCCGCCCGACGGAAACGGTAAATGGCTTGTTTCGGATCCCCAACAACAAAGAGGGCCCCAGGCTTTGGTGTGCATTTTGTCCAATCCTTTTCACGCACCTGTTCTCCCGTTAAATAAAACATAATTTCCGCTTGGATTGGATCGGTATCTTGAAATTCGTCCACTAATAAAAAACGATATTTATTTTGGAAATAGGCTCGTACTTCTGGGTTAGACTTTAGCAAATC
>JAAYHP010000488.1 GCA_012735355.1 Lysinibacillus sp.
ATACTAAATATATGTATGTAGTAAAATAGCTAAGTATATTATTTTAACATTATTATATCATTTTTCGTTAAAAATTTAAGAAATTTTTTTATTACTACAAAATTGATTTTTTGGAATTTAAAGGAGTTTTTGTGATGCGTAAAGACTATAAAACGGTAAAAGGATACGGTGAAAAGGAAATTATCATATCAAAATCCCGCTTCATTGCATATGTAGATCGGGCCGAAACAGAAGAGGAGGCTATTGAATTTATTAATAAAATTAAAAAAATGCATTACAACGCTACCCATAATTGTTCTTGCTACATGATTGGAGAGCACAATCAAATTCAAAAAGCCAATGATGACGGGGAACCTAGTGGTACTGCAGGCGTTCCTATGTTAGAGGTATTAAAAAAGCAAGGGCTCCAAGATACCGTAGTTGTTGTAACACGGTATTTCGGTGGCATTAAACTTGGGGCAGGTGGACTTGTACGAGCTTACGGGAAAGCGACAACGGAAGGAATTGCCGCTGCTCAAGTTGTTGAAAGAAGACTTCATCATGTCATGAAAGTATCCATTGATTATACATGGCTTGGAAAAGTTGAAAACGAAATCCGAAATTCAGAATATGCGTTAGCTGAAATTCAATACACTGACAATGTGGATATTATCGTCAACGTGCTTAAACATAAAGAACAAGAGTTTTTCGATTGGATGATTGAATTAACAAATGGACAGGCAAATATTACTTGTATCGACAAAATTTTTATTGAAACGGTCGTATCTTAATCCGGTCTTGCCATAATTTTCTATAAAATTTATTGTGTCATTATTTTTCAATTTACTGTTTTTCGACAACATAGTATAATTATTCGTATTGAACAATTTTGCTTTCAACATAAGATTTACCTGTGATGAATCTTATGTTGAAAGGCATAATAAACATACTAGCATTTATAGCAAATAATCATTCCTACATATACTTAGAGGAGAGTTTTTGAATGAACAGAACGAAAAAAAAGAGAAGGTCGCCAAAACTTTCGCTTATACTAAAAGTATTTGCCATTTTGGCGGCTTCATTCTTAATTTCTGCTACTACTTACGGGGTTTATTTAACGAAAAAAGCAAAACATGTTGCTAATCAATCCTATGAAGAGTTAGAGGAGCGAAAGGTTTCTCCAAAGCGGGAAGCAAAAGCAGAGCCAAAAGATGATAACATTTCCATTTTATTTATCGGAGTCGATGATAGCGAAAAACGTGGGCAAGGTTCAGACAATTCCCGTTCCGACGCACTACTTTTAGCAACGTTAAATAAAGGGGATAAAACTGTAAAATTGGTAAGCATTCCTCGTGATTCTTACGTCTATATTCCGGAAGTCGGTTATAAAGATAAAATCAATCACGCCCATGCCTTCGGGGGACCACTGGCTACAATCGAAGCGGTTGAAGAACTTTTTGATATCCCAGTGGATTATTATGTACGAATGAATTTTAATGCATTCATTGATGTAGTGGATGCTTTAGGCGGAATCGATTTGGAAGTAAATATTCCTTACGCCTTTTACGAAAAAGACGAAAATGATCGCTTTACGATTTATTTAGAACCAGGTTACCATCATTTAGATGGTCGAGAAGCTTTAGCTTTAGCAAGAACTCGAAAACATGATACGGATGTTGCTCGAGGTCAACGTCAACAGGACATTATTAAAGCCATCGCCAATAAAGCGTTGTCCCTATCTTCCATTACTAAATATGATGAAGTGATTGTCGCCATTGGCGACAACATGAAAACGAATTTAACCTTCGAAGATATGAAGTCATTCTTTACTTATTTCTCTGGAGGCGCACCACAAATTGATAATATTACTTTAAAAGGCAGTGATGACATGTCTACAGGTATCTATTATTATTTGTTGGATGAAGAGTCTTTAGAGGAAACGAAACAAATTTTAAAAAGCCATTTAGAAATTATACCTAATTCTTCCAATTTGACGAATAGCGATTCCAGCATTTCCGAAATCGGTAGTGATTATATCGATGCAGATTTAGATGTGAATTCTTTTTCGTATTCACCTAGCAATTAATTGCTGAATTTTTAGCGCCAAGTTGCCATAGGCATATACACTCTCAAGATTAATTCTTGAGAGTGTTTTTTTACCTAAATATATTGGAAAGGGGAGTTGAAATATCACTATCCATTGTGAACAATTTGCCAGATATTTATTCATAATTTGTGGATATTTTAGTAAAAGATTTTATGGTGAACGTTGAATTTTAAAAATAAAAGATTATCTTCTCACTTCAACGGGTTTCTCCTCCATTCGAAT
>JAAYHP010000489.1 GCA_012735355.1 Lysinibacillus sp.
CCAATTTGTCAAGATACAGGACTTCCAACTTTTAAAGTAAAAACTCCTGTCGGTGTTAACCAACTTGAAATTAAAGCAGCGATTCGCAATGCAGTTGAAAAAGCTACAAAGGACGCGAAATTACGTCCAAACTCAGTAGATTCATTAACGGGGAAAAATAGCGGTGACAACTTAGGTGAAGGCGTTCCCGTTATTAAATTTGAACAATGGGAAAACGATTACATTGAAGTAAAACTAATTCTAAAAGGTGGAGGTTGTGAAAATAAAAATGCTCAATACAGCTTACCTTGTGAATTAGAAGGACTTGGACGTGCTGGACGGGACTTAGACGGCATTCGTAAATGTATTCTTCACGCAGTATGGAAAGCTCAAGGACAAGGCTGTTCAGCTGGGTTTATCGGAGTAGGTATCGGGGGAGACCGCTCTAGCAGTTACGATCTAGCTAAAGATCAATTATTCCGTCACGTTGAAGACACAAATCCAATTCCTGAACTAGCAAAATTAGAAGAATACATCGTTGAGAAAGCAAATACATTCGGTGTAGGAACGATGGGCTTCGGCGGTGAAGCAACATTACTTGGTTGTAAAATTGGTGTCATGCACCGTATTCCAGCATCCTTCTTCGTTTCTGTTGCTTATAACTGCTGGGCATACCGTCGCATGGCTGTCGATATCGATGCTAATACTGGTGAAATCACAAAATGGCATTATCAAGACGGAGAAAAAATTACGTTCCGTGATGAAGAAAAAACAGAAGCGGAAACAAATTCTGAAAGCCGCGTAGTTGAATTAAGAGCACCGATTACAGAAGAACAAATTCGTGAGCTTAAAGTTGGTGACGTTGTAAAAATTAGCGGCCGCATGTACACAGGACGCGACGCAATTCACCATCACTTAATGACAAATGATGCTCCAGTGGATTTAAATGGACAAATTATTTATCACTGCGGTCCTGTAATGGCTAAAGACGAGGAAGGCAATTGGACAGTGAAAGCTGCTGGACCAACAACTTCAATTCGTGAAGAACCTTACCAAGGCGACATTATGAAAAAATTCGGTATCCGTGCAGTAATCGGTAAAGGCGGTATGGGACCAAAAACGTTAAAAGCATTGCAAGAACATGGTGGTGTATACTTGAACGCAATCGGTGGTGCAGCACAATACTATGCAGACTGTATTAAGAGCGTAGATGGTGTTGATTTAATCGAGTTCGGTATTCCTGAAGCAATGTGGCACTTAACGGTTGAAGATTTCACTGCCGTTGTGACAATGGACTCTCACGGAAACTCCTTGCACGCAGATATTGAGAAATCTTCATTAGAGAAATTATCTCAATACGCTGAAAGAGTATTCTAATAAAATAGAAGTTGATGAAAAACTTCCGGGTTTATTTCCGGAAGTTTTTTTATTTGTTTGTTGAATTCAAATATTGCCCCATTTTGTGATCCCCCCCTTTTTATTGCAATTTTGTGACGTTATCGATCCCTAACTTCTTATTTCCACAACCTCCCTTCTCTATTTCTTGCATTTTCAAAAGAAACGTAGTATCCTTATTTATAATAATTTTAAAATAATACTGATTTTAAAAAATGATAACCATTATCATTTTCGATAGCACATTATTATAACAATGAAACTCATTATCAATAGGAGGATCATATGGAAAGTTCTAATCGAGAATTTGAGTTATTAATTGAGAAAATAAAACCTCATAAAGAAATGATTGCAGCGGTGATATCCGGTTTGATTATCATGCTTGCTTGGCGTTTAGAGTTTAGCGGACTTACAACAGCCTCAGCATTATCATATATTTCAGCATTTGTTATTGGAGGATATGCAAAAGCAAAAGAAGGCATTTTAGACACGATTGAAAACAAAACTTTAAATGTAGAATTGCTCATGATTTTAGCTGCAATCGGTTCTGCTATTATCGGCTATTGGACGGAAGGGGCCATGCTGATTTTCATCTTTGCTGTTAGTGGAGCTTTAGAAACTTATGCAATGAATCGAAGCCATCGCGAAATCTCTGCATTAATGGATTTACAGCCTGAAGAAGCATGGCTCGTTCGCGGCAATTTTGAACCAATGAAAGTTCCTGTTTCATCATTAACTGTTGGAGACCATCTATTAATCAAACCTGGTGAAAGAATCCCAGCAGACGGTGAAATTATAAAAGGGGCTTCATCCATTGACGAATCCGCTATTACTGGAGAATCGATTCCCGTTGCAAAGGGCATTGGTGATGAAGTGTTTGCAGGAACAATTAACTTAAACGGTACCATTACAATTAACATGACAAAACCAAACTCTGAAACACTATTCCAAAAAATAATTACACTCGTTCAAAGTGCCCAAAGTGAAAAATCTCCTTCCCAATTGTTCATTGAAAAATTCGAAGGGAACTATGTAGAAGGCGTTTTAATTGCTGTCGGGTTAATGATGTTTCTTCCACACTATTTATTCGGATGGGATTGGAATACCACTTTTTACAGAGCAATGGTTTTATTAGTTGTCGCTTCCCCATGTGCTCTCGTTGCATCCATTATGCCCGCAACTTTAGCAGCTATATCAAACGGTGCTCGACACGGCATTTTATTTAAAGGTGGCGTTCATTTAGAAAATCTTAGTGCATTAAAGCTACTTGCTGTCGACAAAACCGGTACATTAACGGCTGGAAAACCAATAGTTACGGATGTCATTGTAAGAGAAGATTTAGATGAAAAAGAAACGATACAAATTCTTGCATCTATTGAAGCCCAATCGAATCACCCCCTTGCGCAAGCTATATTAAAATACGCTAAAGAAAAAGAAATTGTAATTAAAAATGGAATTGATATTAAGGATATTCCTGGCTCTGGTATTCAAGCGTCAATCAACAACGAATCTTATAAAGTCGGAAAAGCTGAATTCGTTGGATCTTTCGATGCCAACAACTTTGCAAAAGGTGCCGCACTTCAACTTGCTGATGAAGGGAAAACCGTCATCTTTTTGAGGGATGAAAAAGGAATCGCTGCCCTTGTTGCTTTAAAAGATACGATTCGCGAAGAAGCGAAACGGGCAGTAACGACTTTAAAAGATTTAGGCATTCAAGTAGCCATGCTTACAGGGGACAATGAAAAAACAGCAAAAGTGATTGCAATAGAAGCAGGTGTCAATGAGCATGTAGCTGAATGTTCTCCTATTACAAAAACAAAATATATCGATAAATACTTAAATCAATACCAATATGTAGGAATGGTTGGAGATGGCATTAATGATGCACCTGCTCTTGCAAAATCAACAGTAGGCATTGCCATGGGTGGAGGAACAGATGTAGCGTTGGAAACAGCCGATATGGTCTTAATGAAAAATGATTTATCAAAAATAGCTTATTCCATTAAACTCGGTAGAAAAATGCAGCGGATTGTGAAACAAAATGTCATCTTTTCCATAGCAGTCATCGCCCTTTTAATTATTTCCAATTTCCTGCAAGTAATTGACTTACCTCTTGGTGTCATCGGTCATGAAGGAAGTACTATTTTAGTTATATTAAACGGATTAAGAATGTTAACACCGATTAAATAAACGAAAGAGGTTGGGACAAAAGTAAAAACTCATCATTTTCTCTTAAAAGAAAATGATGAGTTTTTGATATTAAACTGAAAATTGATTTCCGTTCCGGGGACGCTTTCCACGGGCCCGACTCGAGCCTCC
>JAAYHP010000490.1 GCA_012735355.1 Lysinibacillus sp.
GGAGGCTCGAGTCGGGCCCGTGGAAAGCGTCCCCGGAACGGAAATCAATTTTCAGTTTAATATCAAAAACTCATCATTTTCTTTTAAGAGAAAATGATGAGTTTTTACTTTTGTCCCAACCTCCTTTCGCGAAATATCTAATTTAAAGTGTTTTTATTGTCTAGAGAGTAGCTTCGCAATAATTTGCGACTACATGTCCGACAGCTTTTGCCGCAACTAGAAGACAATCTTCATCAATATCAAATTTCGGATGATGGTTGAAGTAGGCCTTTTCTACTCCTTTTGGTTTACAGCCAACCACGAAGAAACAACCTGGAATTTTTTCAAGATAATATGCAAAATCTTCTGAGCCGGAAAGTAAATGATATTCTCCAATTTCTTTTATGTCTGAATCATTCGCATTCTGTAAAGTTTTTACAACTTCTGCTGTCACTTCTGGGTCATTGTATAGTGGTGGGTAGTCAAAAGTATAGTCTAGTTCACATTTCACATCAAAAGCAACTTCTAAACCGTCAATAATGCGTTTTATTTCTCTTGCCAGTAACTTCTGATTTTCCACCGTCATGTATCGTACGTCCCCTTCAAGAACGACACTATCTTTAATGACATTAAACGTCCCTTTTCCATCGAAGGAACCGATTGTAATTACGCCTTGATCAAATGGGTTGATTCGACGGCTAATTACTGTTTGGATAGCTGTGACAAAATAAGAAGCAGCAACAATGGAGTCATTGGCTAGATGTGGTGAAGAGCCATGTCCCCCTAGGCCTTTTACAACTAATTTGAAAAAGGATCTTCCGGCAAAGGCAAAACCACTACGGTATCCAATATACCCTGTTGGATGTGTTGGGAAAAAGTGAATGCCAAAAACTTTCTCTACATCATCTAATAGACCGGATTCTACAATGCTTTTTGCCCCTCCAGGAGGTGCTTCTTCAGCGTGCTGGTGTATTATTTTAATCGTACCAGCAATGGAATCCTTTAATTGAATAAGACAATCTGCAAGAATGAGTAAGTAAGCAGTATGGGCGTCGTGACCGCATGCATGATACCTTCATTTTTAGATTTGAATGGGAGCTCAGTCTCTTCTAAAATTGGAAGGGCGTCAAAATCGGCACGAAGCGCGATAGTCGGACCAGGTTTTCCTCCTTTAATAGTTACAACGATTCCATAACCATTCCCTACATTTGTTTGAATATCAACATCTTTTCCCTTATAAAAATCGGCAATGTATTTTGCTGTTTTTTCTTCTTGAAAGGATAACTCGGGATGTTCATGTAAATACCGACGAATTTGAATCATTTCATCTTTGCGGGATTCTAGCATTGTCATTAATTCTGTTCTCATGATGATTACCTCTCTAATGTGTTCAGTATAGAATCAAGGGAAATAAAGGTTTGTTAAAAAAATTCAAGAGCGAGATTTAAATCTTCTAGTCTAACAAGAAACATATTTATTTTTAATATTTAGCTTAATTGATATTAATATCAATTAATTACAATTATGTTATTAACTAATGTGAGAATTAGATTATCGATAACCTGTAA
>JAAYHP010000491.1 GCA_012735355.1 Lysinibacillus sp.
CACAAAATCACAACCTGTGGATAACTTTTATCCAAAGGTTGTGTTTTATTTTATCCACAAGTTATTAACATCTGTGGATAAAATATTTCCCAAAAAAGTTCTTCACAAAGTAAAACACAATTATCCTACCAAAAAAATATCGTCATTTCAATAGTTTGTAAAGCTTATCCACAATGTTCTTTTAAATCCACATAAAAGTTGTCCACAGGGGATGAATTTGTGAAAAAGTTGTCGATAAGGAGTGTGGATAAAAATAATATGAAAAATATTATCCACAAAATTTGTGATTAACTTAAGTCTTTTTGTGGATAATTTATAAAATAATTTTGAATACTTTTAGTAATGGATAAAGGTATTTGAGCTATTTGAAGTTCTATTTGACAATGTGGGCTTGATTTTTATATAATATTTGAGTCTGTATGTATGGATAGATAATGAACTTTCACTTGGAGGTGTAAATATATATGAAACGCACATATCAACCAAAAAAACGTAAGCATAGCCGAGTACACGGTTTCCGTAAACGCATGAGCACAAAAAACGGTCGTAAAGTATTAGCTGCTCGTCGTCGCAAAGGAAGAAAAGTGTTATCAGCATAAGTCCACTGATTTTTCAGTGGTCTTTTTTTTCTTCTAGATTAGGAGAATGGAGGAAAAAGCAGGTGATCAAGTGCGAAAACGCCAACGAATAAAGAAAAATGAAGAGTTCCAAAGGGTGTTTAATGAAGGTAAATCCTACGCAAATCGCCAGTTCGTTGTATATTGCTTACCGAAAGAGGGGCAAAAGGAATTTCGAATCGGTTTATCTGTAGGAAAAAAAATCGGGAAAGCTGTTACCCGTGTACAAGTAAAAAGATATATTCGACAAGTATTTTTAGAACTTAAAGAAGAATTAAGACAGGATATGGATTATGTTATTATCGCCAGAATACCGGCGGCCAATTTAAATTATCATGAAACAAAAAAAAGTTTAGAGCATGTATTAAAAATTGCAAAAGTTTTGAGGAAGAAAAGTAACAATTCGTGAAAACAAGTAGTAGAGTATCATCGTTAAAACATGGTAAAATAGCATAAAAATGAATTCGAGGGTCTCTAGGAGGAAAAGAGTTGAAGAAAAAAATATGGATGATTCTAACCTTAACCTCAGCAGTCATCCTGCTTAGCGGGTGTATGGAATTTGACCAACCCATCTCGGCTGAAAGTGAAGGTTTTTGGAATCGATTTATAGTCTGGCCTATAGTTTCCATTACGAAATATTTTGCTGATTTATTAGGATCTTATGGTCTGGGAATTATTGCGGTTACAATCATCATACGTTTAGCAATTCTTCCGCTTACCATTAAACAAGTTCAAAGTTCGAAAAAAATGCAAGAACTTCAACCAAAAATAAAAGAGTTACAACAAAAATACAGCTCAAAAGATGCTGTAACGCAACAAAAATACCAACAAGAAATGATGAACCTCATGCAAAGTTCAGGGGTTAATCCGATGATGGGATGTTTACCAGCGTTAATTCAAATGCCAATTATCATCGGTTTATACCACGCAATTAGCCGAATGAATGCTACACCTGAATTTGAACTAGGAACATTTTTAATTTTCCCGTTAGCAGAACCTAGTATTATTCTTGCAATTGCAGCCGGTTTAATTCAATATATTGTGTTAATGACCGGTCCTGCCATGGACAACCCTCAAATGAAAACAATGATGTATATTATGCCTTTAATGATTATCGGTTTTGGTATTGTTTTACCAGCAGCATTATCACTATATTGGGTAGTAGGAAACATCATCTCAGTTATTCAAAACTTATTTATTTACAAAAAACCTTGGGATAAAAAAGATGCTGAAACACCTGCTACAACTGGAGGGGCGAATAAGTGAAACAAATTACGCAAATAGGCGCAACAAAGGAAGAAGCGATCTCATTAGCGTTACAAAAACTTGGCGTGTCACGTGAGCAAGTGAAAATTGAAATACTTCAAGAAGCGAAAAAAGGTTTTTTAGGTATTGGTGCTCGCCCTGCAGAAGTTCGGCTTACAGTAATTGAGCAACCGGCAGAAGAACAGGTACAACAGCAAGAAGAATCAGAAGAGAAAGTAGCACCGATTCATTCAATTATCGAAGATGAAAAAGCGAGTTTAGAAGAGGATAAAGTTGAGCTTAATAATGAACTCGTTGTTGAAGAAGAAGATCCGATAGAAAGTGCCATTTTATATTTAACAAATATTGCTAAGGAAATGGATATTCACGATTTAAAAGTAAATACAAAAAATGAAGGAAAATCCATTCTTTTCCAATTGGAAAGTGAAAAAGCAGCATTAATCATCGGAAAACGTGGAGCAACTTTAAATGCATTGCAACAATTAACTCAATTAATTGTAAATAAAACTGCAAAATCTTATATTTCAGTAAGATTGGATGTTGAAAATTATCGTGAACGCAGGCAATTAGCATTGGAACAATTAGCGGATCGGATGGCGGATAAAGCGATTCGCACAGGCAAAAAAGTTTCATTAGAACCGATGCCATCTTATGAAAGAAAGATTATTCATAATGCGCTAGCGAATCGATTGGATGTTGAAACATATTCGGTAGGTACTGCACCGAATCGCCATTTAGTGATAGAACCAGTAAAATAAAAATGAATGCTTAAAATAAATGAGGTTGGGACAAAAGTAAAAACTCATCATTTTCTCTTAAAAGAAAATGATGAGTTTTTGATATTAAACTGAAAATTGATTTCCGTTCCGGGGACGCTTTCCACGGGCCCGACTCGAGCCTC
>JAAYHP010000492.1 GCA_012735355.1 Lysinibacillus sp.
CTTCTTCGATGCGATCAAGATTTTCCGTCAGCTCTAAATGGTGTAGGTAATAAGATTGTTCTTCCATTTCTCGCTGTCCATTTCTCAATTCGTGAATATTCGTTGGAATTTTCGTTTGTATTTCTGTTAATAAAGTAGGAATTTCGTTGATTAATTGGAACACTTTTTGCGATTTTTCACTTAATAACAGCACCGTTTCTCGGGCGTTTAAGTAATTGCCCTCTTCCGTTAGTTTTTCATATTCTTCTAACAGCTGTGGAAATTCCTCTAACATCGCTTCCAATTTGGCTAAAGCTGGACCGAAGGAAAATTGATGGGCAAGCAATGTCTTTCGAGCAGAACGGTATTGTTCCCTTAATTGTTCAATTTCGATTCGGTTCTTTTCTTCGCTACCAATTAGTTCTTCCAATTCGGCTAAAATTTCATTTTTCGTTTCATCACATTTATTTATATACTCTTCAATTTCCCGTTCAATTATAGTAGCCTTTTTAAATTTAAAACGATCGATATATTCCTCCGCATCAAAAAGCATAGAGTCGATTTGTATAATATCTACGTCCATAACTTCCGTCCATTTATTGCGCCAACGTTCGAATAATTCTTCCGTTTGACCGTTCATGTTTAAAGATTTTACTTTTGTCAGTTCTTCAAATATAGGATAATGTTGAATTTGTAATTTTTTATTTTCAAGTCGCTCTATTACTGCATTATGTTTTCTACGAATTACGAGTCCCGTAATTAATAATGCTAATAGTACGATGACCACAATGATGATATACTTCATCGTAAGCCTCCTATTCCACAATCACTGAATTGGCTATATGTTATATAATATACCATGTTTTTGCACTTTTGTTTTAAAATTTAACGGATTTGAAAAAAGTTAAATACATGGATTTATAAAGGGGTTGAAAATATGAAAAAAGATGGACATATCCATACACCGTTTTGCCCTCACGGTACACTTGATCCGCTCGAGGACTATATTGAAAAAGCAATTAATGAACAATTCACTGACATTACTTTTACAGAACATGCACCGTTGCCTTTAAACTTTATGGACCCTACACCTGATAAGGATAGCGGAATGAAGCCGGAATTATTAACTACATATTTAGACACATTATCTCAAATGAAAGAACAATATAAAAATGACATACGAATCCATATCGGGTTAGAAGTTGACTATATCGTCGGATTTGAAGAAGAAACGAAAGCTTTTTTAAATATGATCGGTCCATCGTTAGATGATGCTATTCTTTCCGTCCATTTTTTACAATGGCAAGGTGAATATTGTTGCATTGATTTTTCAGAAGAAGAATTTATGAAATTTGCTAATAAAGTGGGAAGTGTGGAAGCCGTATACGACTTATACTATGATACAGTGCTTCGATCGATTGAAGCCGATCTCGGTGTATTTAAACCGAAGCGCATCGGCCACCCAACGTTAGTCCATAAGTTTCAACATTCCCACAAAGAACAAATTTCTGATGAACATCGCATAAAAGAAATTTTAAATGCAATGAAGAAAAAAGGATACGAGCTAGATGTAAATAGCGCCGGCTTAAGCAAAAAATATTGTTTAGAACCTTACCCACCTTTTACTATGATTGACTATGCAAAATCTATCAATTTACCCCTCGTATTTGGATCTGATGCCCACGCGGTAAAAGATTTACATCAACATTATGAAAAAATCTTTTTATAAGATAAAAAATTACTACGTTTTCGTAATACTTCTTTACGAACGTAGTAATTTTTATGAATAAAACGCTTTTATATCTTCATAATAGCAAAATTTGTTTTTACCGCTATTTTTAGCATGATATAAAGCCGTATCTGCTTGTAAAAATAATTTTTGGAATTCAGGACGATCACTTTTATCCCAAGTTATTAGTCCCGCAGATACCGTCACTACTGGATTTGTCACTTTCGGAATTTGAGAAACTATCGTTTCAGACAGCTGGAAAGCTTCCTCTTTTGATACATTTGGTACGTAAACGCTTAACTCTTCTCCACCCCATCTTGCACAAACACCGATATCGCCAACTTCCTGAATTAACTTTTCCCCTATTTGAACTAAAACTTGATCGCCTACTTGATGTCCGAAAGAATCGTTCACCCGTTTAAAGTCATCTATATCAAGCAATAAAAACATACCGCTATCATCACTCGCTAAAGATTTGACGACAAATTCATCTAAATAACTTCTCGCATAAAGATTCGTCAAATGATCGTAATCAATCATTTCTTGCAATTTACTTCTTAAAAATGAATTGGAAATAGCAAGGGATGAATGTTGAATGAGCGATTGCATTAGCTTGAAACTATCAAAGGAGAAAAAGTATGAATCCGTATGAAGGACTATACTAAAACCGATGATTTGTTGCTCCACAAACATTGGAATAGCCATCATCGACTTATAATTGACATCGTTGGAAATAAGTCGGCTAAAATCCGCGATAAATAGTGGATCCTTTGAACAATCAAAATGTTTTGCAACATGGTTAATGTACAACAAGCCCTCTTCCGATTCAAAAAATTCCGATGAACCTTCCGCTATGCGAAATTGGTCGTTTTCTTTAATGACGAAACATAGCTCCTTAGGTTGGAAAGATTTCATCAGCTGTTTCCGTAAAAATATTAGCATCTCGGTTATATTTATTTCAGAGTTTAACCGATGACTCGTTTCATTGATTAATTGCAAATCGCTAATTAATCGATGTGATTGATGATAAAGCTTCGCATTTTCTAACGCATTTCCTGAAGTATTCGTTAACATTCGAATAAATTCTTTTTCCCTTTTCGTAAAGTTATAATCGTAGGGTGCTTTCACTTGTAAAATACCGTAAATAGCTTGTCTCCCTTTAATTGGTGAATTCAGTAAACAACAGTTCAAATCTTTTACTCTTTCAATCGTAATATTGCCCGATACAAATGCTTCAACTGTTGCAGAACGTTCTGATAAATAATCAAATTGCTTAATATTCAACGTCGTTTTCCGCTCTTGATCGTTCGATAAAATTAACTCCACATCAAACTCCTGATAATACTCTTTCATCGTTGAGATGACATTTTCTAAAATGACATCAATCTCCATCGTTGAATGAAATAAATCCGTCATATTATATAATTGTTTATACTGCTTTTCATTGATGCGAATTTCGATATTTTTCACAATTGAGTTAATCACTTTTGTCAGTAATGTTACAAAGTCAGTAAAGACATTCGATTGACAAAAGGCATTCCATAATGAACTGCTTTTACATAAAAAAACTCCATAGACTATAACGTTATCTTTTAATAACACTATATCTGTATACTCTTTAAACTCTTCTTGAGCTTTTAAAAAAGCAGGAATTGGTGCCTTGATTTGTTCACGGAATGTATCTTCAAATTTCGTCCAATCCATTTCGCTAATTTTTAACATTGAATTCACATGGATATAAGGTTTTAAAATTTCATTTTCAAATAAAAGAAAACAACATTTTTCTATATCCAAATGTTGTATAAAACAATTTTTTAGCTTTTCTCCGTATTCATCTATATAATTCTCTTCATCTACTGTACTCGTTATAATATTTAAAAAGTCTAACTTCAATTCCATTAGTTTGAGCTGATGTCCTGTCATGAAATCACCTTTTCGAATCCCAATATATCAATTGTCTTATTATTATACCATTTCTTGCAACTTATTTACTATAAAATTTAAGTTGAAAAGGCACATATGTACCGAATTATTTTTTATACATTCATTTCCAATTTTATCATATGAGAAAATGGAATAAATATTTCCTTTTTTATTTTTTAAAATTAATTATTTTTCCTTGACTACTGCACGAAAAAATAATAGAATGTAGTGCGTGTAAAATAAATGCAGCAGTTGTATAAACTTGTGTTTGTATTTTATTCCTCTAATAAAATTTTAGATGGTGTATTGTGTAACCCTATCGGCTGCTAGGGCGAAGATACATGAAAAAAAAATACACATAGGTTCGGGTACAACTGGTTTTGTTTTACAACAAAAAAACCAAAAGGAGGAGACAAAATGTCTCGTTATACAGGACCATCATGGAAAATTTCTCGTCGTCTTGGTATTTCACTAAGCGGCACTGGTAAGGAAATCGAAAGACGCCCTTACGCACCTGGTCAACACGGACCAGCTCAACGTAAAAAATTAACAGAATACGGTTTACAACTTCAAGAAAAACAAAAACTTCGTCATATGTATGGTATGAGCGAACGTCAATTTAGAAACCTATTCGTTAAAGCAGGTAAAATGAAAGGTGTTCATGGTGAAAACTTCATGATCCTTCTTGAATCTCGCCTTGACAACTTAGTTTACCGCTTAGGTCTTGCTCGCACTCGCCGTGCAGCTCGCCAATTAGTTAACCATGGTCACGTTTTAGTAGATGGTGGTCGCGTTGACATCCCATCATACAGCGTAAAACCAGGTCAAGTAATTTCTTTACGTGAAAAATCTAAAAACTTACAAGTTGTAAACGAAGCAATCGAAGTAAATAACTTCGTACCAGAATATTTAACTTTCGATGCTGAGAAAAAAGAAGGTACTTACGTTCGTTACCCAGAACGTTCAGAATTACCAGCTGAAATCAACGAAGCATTAATCGTAGAGTTCTACTCTCGTTAATATTTTTGGTCAAAAAAGAAGGAAATTTATCTTCCCCCGAAACTTGGCAAAAGCCTTTTGTTTCGGGGTTTTTATTATTTCGAAGTAAAATTTACACACTGATAAAAAACAATAAC
>JAAYHP010000493.1 GCA_012735355.1 Lysinibacillus sp.
CTTCAGGATCAAGCATAAAGTTAATGAATGCATGGGCACCTTCCACATTGGCAGCTGTTTTTGGAATTACGAAACTGTCAAACCAAAGATTCGAACCTTCATGTGGGACAGCAAAATCCAACTCTTCATTTTCCCACATCATATCCGCTGCTTGACCAGACCAAGTAAGTGCCACTGTCGCTTCATTATTAATCATGAGCGGTGTAATTTCATCCCCAATAATCGCCTTTATGTTTGGTGATAGGGAGATGAGCTTATCCGTTGCTTGACGTAATAATTCATCGTCTTTTGCATTTAACGATTCACCTAAAGAGTTTAATCCCATTCCAATCACTTCGCGGGCACCATCAACTAAAAATACTTTTCTTTTTAATGAAGGGTCCCATAAGTCGTCCCAAGATTCAAAGGTTAAATGTTCTGGGACTAAATTCGGGTTAAATACAATACCGACTGTACCCCAGAAATATGGAACGGAATATTTATTCCCCGGATCAAAGGCTAAGTCTAAATAATAAGGGTCGATATTTTTTAAATTCGGTATTTTTGAATGATCTAGTGGAATTAATAAATCTTCCTCTAGCATCATTTCAATCATATATTCAGAAGGAACAGCAATATCGTAAGCTGAACCACCTTGTTGAATTTTCGTCATCATTGCTTCATTGGAATCGAAAGTTTCGTAGATGACTTTAATGCCCGTTTCTTCCGTAAATTGTTTTAACAGAACTGGATCAATGTAATCTCCCCAGTTATATACAGTAATTGTATCTTTACTACCTTTACTGCCAGAAGATTCTAATCGGTCGGCTATTAAAAACAAGGCAGCACATGCAATGATAATTGCAATACTTAAATTAATTAAAGATCTCATTATTGGTTTACCCCCCCATTTGCTGGTCTAGTGCGATGGGTTACGAAATAGTAACCAATAACGATCAGAACCGTAACAATGAAAATCAAACCTGAAAGGGCATTAATCGTTAATGAAATACCTACGCGAGCGATGGAGTAAATTTCTACTGATAATGTAGAGAAACCGTTTCCTGTAACGAAAAATGTTACAGCGAAATCATCTAACGAATAAGTTAATGCCATGAAAAAGCCAGCTAAAATCCCTGGTTGAATATAAGGAACAATAACGCGGGTTAATACTTCTCGTTTTGTTGCACCAAGGTCTTGAGCAGCGTCAATTAAGTTTGGATTCATTTCCAATAATTTCGGTAATACCATTAATACAACGATGGGAATACTGAAGGCTACGTGAGATATTAAAACAGATGTAAAGCCGAGTTTAATCCCAATCATCGTAAATAAAATTAAGAAGCTCGCACCAATTACAACGTCCGGACTAACGATCATGATGTTGTTTAACGAAAGCAACGTATTTCGCATTTTTCGATTTTTAATGGATACGATGCCAATGGCTCCTAAAGTGCCAAGGATCGTTGCAATTAAGCTGGAAAGCAGTGCGACGATGATAGTATTAATTAAAATAACTAACAATCGGGAATCCTCAAATACCGCTTTATAATGTTCCAACGTAAAGGATTCAAAATCATGCATTGAGCCACCACTGTTAAAAGAATAATAAATCAAATAGAAAATCGGTGCGTATAAAATGATGAACACTACAATTAAATAAATTTTCGCTGGTGTTGATAATTTTTTCATTATACGCGACCTCCTTTCGCTCTTCTACCAGTGAGCAGCATGCTAGCTAACATAATTAATACGAGGAACACTGCGATCGTTGAACCCATTCCCCAGTTTTGAGCAACGAGGAATTGTTGTTCAATAGCTGTACCTAGCGTAATTACTTGGTTTCCTGCAATTAAGCGAGTAATCATGAACAGGGATAATGCAGGAATAAATGTCACTTGAATTCCCGATTTCACCCCTTCAATCGTTAATGGCCAAATAACGCGACGGAATGTTGTAAAAGGGGATGCCCCTAAATCCCGCGCCGCATCAACCAATGTTGGATTGAGCTTATCTAAGGAGTTGAAAATAGGAATAATCATAAAGGGTATAAAAATATAAACAGCTACAAATATAAAGCTGAAATCTGTAAATAAAATTTGTTGCGGTTCAATACCGAAGACGCTAGCTACTGCATTAATTGGTCCGTATAAACCGAAAATCCCGATGAAAGCATAAGTTTTTAGTAACAAGTTAATCCATGACGGGATGATAATAAGCATGAGCCAAAGATGCTTATGTTTTGTTTTCGTTAAAAAGTACGCTGTAGGGTAAGATACTAACAACGTAAAGAAAGTGATTAATATTGCGTACCAAAAGCTCGTAACTGTCATTTTTAAATAAACGGGCGTAAAGAAATTTTTATAGTTATCCAGAGTGAAATTACCATATAAATCGAGCATTGAATAATAAACGACTAATAGGATAGGGGCGATGACAAAGAAGACAATCCAAAAAATATAGGGTATTAAAGGACCCTTTGCTACACGATTACGCATTTTCATCATCTCCGTAAGATTCTAGTCGTTTATCGAACTCTTCTTCCGTTTCATTTAAACGCATGACGTGGATTGCTTCTGGATCAAAATTCAAGCCAATTTCTTCGCCTACTTCCGCCTTTTTCAATGAATGAACAAGCCATTCATTTCCGTCTTTATCGTAAGTAGATAATTCATAATGAACGCCACGGAACAATTGGGTATCTACTTTTACGACTAATTTTCCTCTATCTACCGTTGTGATTTCTAAGTCTTCTGGCCGAATGACAATATCGACTTTTTCATTTGGTTTCATCCCTTTATCGACACAATCAAAGACTTTTCCTGTAAATTGCACTTTGTAGTCTTCGAGCATAATTCCTTCAACGATGTTTGACTCACCGATAAAGTCCGCAACGAATCGGTTAATCGGTTCATCATAAATATCAACAGGTGTACCGGATTGTTGTATTTCTCCTTCGTTCAATACAAAAATTTCATCGGACATAGCTAACGCTTCTTCCTGGTCATGGGTTACGAAGACGAAAGTTTTTCCGAGGCGTTGTTGCAATTCTCTTAGTTCGTATTGCATTTCAGAACGCAATTTTAAATCCAATGCACTTAAAGGTTCGTCAAGCAAAATTACTTCAGGATCGTTTACGATGGCTCGAGCAATCGCAACACGTTGTCGTTGCCCACCGGACATTTCAGAGATTTCTCGGTTTGCGAATTTTTCTAAGTTAACGAATTTTAGTGCTTCCATTACTCGTTCTTTTATTTCATTTTCTTTTAATTTTTTCACTCGTAAACCGAATGCGATGTTTTCAAACACATTTAAATGTGGAAATAGAGCATAGTCTTGAAACACAGTATTTACTTGACGTTCATTTGCTGGAACGTTGTTAATCCGTTTTCCTTTAAAATACACGTTACCGCTAGAAGGCTCTGTAAAACCTGCAATTATTCGAAGGATGGTTGTTTTACCACAACCGGATGGTCCTAGTAATGTATAGAATTTTCCCTTTTCAAGTTCAAAATTGATGTTTTTTAATACGACTGTCCCATCATCATAAGATTTTGAAACATTTTCAAATTGAATAATTGTGTTATTCATTTTCAAGCCTCCTAAACTATAAATAAGATTCCGTTGCTACAAGCAACAGCTGTGTTTCACCTTCATTTGCATTAAATATTTGGTGGTTACTTGAAGCTTCGTAATAAATTGAGTTTCCTTCACTGGCGATGTATTCCTCTTCTCCTAAAACAACTCGAATCCGTCCTTTAAGCACATATATAAAGGTTTCTGCTAAAGACGGTTCAAATTCTTTGTATTCTCCACCTTCTTGAAATGTAATGATTACCGGTTCCATTTCTTTTTCATTGGAAGTAGGAATGAGCCATCGAATTTCGTACTTTTTTTCAACATCTATATAAGAAGTTTGGTCTTCTTCGTTATAAACTATTTTTTCTTCTTTTATAGTGTCATCAAAAAATTCCTTAGGGGTGGTACCCAATACTTCTAAAATCGAGAAAAGGGTGTCAATAGAAGGGGAGTTTAAATCCCGTTCGAGCTGAGAAATATAACCTTTCGTTAAATCGGTTCTTTCTCCCAGTTCTTCTTGGGTTAGACCTTTTTTAATGCGCTATGCTTTAATTTTCTTCCCAATTTGCATAAAAAAATACCCCCTTTTATTTTACGGAAAGTTTATTATGTCTAAACTTTTAGAAATAAAGTTTACTTTTACAAAACTTTAAGTTTACAATTACAGATTATGATTATACAGAAATTTAAAGGGATTGCAACCACTTTTGAAAAAATTAATGTATTTGAAAAAATCCATTCAATTTCGACAATTCTATGGAAATTATAGGGATTATAAAGTAATAATTTGTAAAGTATATTGAAAATTATTAATCCTTTTGTTAACGTGAAAATTAGGAAACAATTACTTTTATTTCAATATAATGCATACAGGAGGGATTTTTATGGCTGATCGTTTAGTTGGAACACCTGCACCAAAGTTTGAAATGGATGCAGTGATGCCTGATAAGTCCTTTGGCAAGGTGTCACTGGAAGAAATTATGAATGAAGGTAAGTGGACTGTACTATTCTTCTATCCTATGGACTTTACTTTTGTATGCCCAACAGAAATTACAGCAATGAGCGATCGTTACGATGAATTTGAAGATTTAGACGCTGAAGTAATCGGTGTATCAACAGATACACTACATACACACTTAGCATGGATTAATACAGAACGAACAAAAAATGGGATTGGCCAATTAAATTACACTTTAGCTGCCGATCATAATCATCGAGTTTCTAGAGACTATGGTGTGTTAATTGAAGAAGAGGGAGTTGCTCTTCGCGGATTATTTATCATTAGTCCAGAAGGAGAGCTACAATATCAAGTTGTTCATCATAATAACATCGGTCGCGATGTAGATGAAGTATTGCGCGTGTTGCAAGCTCTGCAAACAGGTGGATTATGTCCTGCTAACTGGAGACCTGGTCAAGCGACGCTGTAAAAGATTTGCGTGGAATGTGATTAACAATTTCATCCCCACAACATTGAGTGGGGGTTTTTTATTGAACAAGGGGGAGTTTTTTATGAAATTGCGTTCACCGATGCCCGAGTTAGAAGGGGCTACAGCTTGGTTAAATGGGGAAGTGAAAAAAGGGGAGTTAGTGGGGGAAAAGCCAACGTTAATCCATTTTTGGTCAGTTAGTTGTGGTATATGTAAAGAAGCGATGGGAGACGTGAATAAATTTCGTGACCAATATAAAGGAAAGTTAAATGTTGTCGCAGTTCACATGCCTCGTTCTGAAGAAGATTTAGATTTGGAAAAAATTAAAGAAGTGGCTCAAGATTTTCATATGACTCAACCGATTTTCGTTGATAATGAGTTGAAACTTGCCGATGCATTCGAAAATCAATATGTACCGTCTTATTTTGTATTTGACCATACAGGGGTTCTACGCCATTATCAAGCAGGCGGAAGCGGTATGAAAATGTTAGAAAAAAGGGTAAAACGCGTGCTAGAAGAGATGGAAAATCGATAATAAAAAGAGGTTTGGACAAAAGTAAAAACTCATCATTTTCTCTTAAAAGAAAATGATGAGTTTTTGATATTAAACTGAAAATTGATTTCCGTTCCGGGGACGCTTTCCACGGGCCCGACTCGAGCCTCC
>JAAYHP010000494.1 GCA_012735355.1 Lysinibacillus sp.
AAAGAAAAAATCTAAAATTATCCTACTATTTTGAAATGATTCGCTAGAAAAGTTATGTTTACTTTGTACTTTTTATTCAATGATTGTATATAGAAAAGTTTTTTGTTATACTATAACGTGTTGTGAAGTTTCTGATCAGGAGGTGGGACAAGTGCATACTGTATTATTAGTTTTATTAATTATCGTATCGATCGCCCTTATTGCCGTTGTTTTATTACAATCTGGTAAAAGTGCGGGATTATCAGGTGCCATCTCTGGTGGAGCTGAACAACTTTTCGGTAAAACGAAAGCTAGAGGAATGGATTTAGTTTTACATAGAACAACAATTGTTTTAGCAGTATTATTTTTTGTATTGACATTGTTAATAATTAAATTTTAATGAATAAAATAAAAGTCTAACCGAGCATGGTTAGGCTTTTTCATTTATAATGAAACGTAGAGCTTTTATGAAAATATTGCCTGTATGCGAAATTTTTGGATTCAAAATAATCTGATAAATAATATTTTCATAATAAAAAGGATGATCCCAATGCGAATAAAAGAACAACAACCCTTCTTTTTTCAAGCGGGAAAGCGTGCCGTACTACTCCTTCACGGATTTACAGGAAGTTCATCGGACGTTCGGATGCTTGGTCGATTCCTTGAGAAAAAAGGGTATACGAGTTATGCGCCCCATTATCGTGGCCACGGTGTACCGCCAGAACAATTAATTGAAACAGGGCCGAATGAATGGTGGGAAGATGTCGTAAAAGGATATGAAACATTAAAAGAAGCTGGATATGAACAAATTGCTGTGGCTGGTTTATCCCTTGGAGGCGTTTTTTCATTGAAGCTCGCTATGAATTTTCCGTTAAAAGGCGTTGTCACAATGTGCTCACCGATGACGATGAGAACGACGGATATGATGTTTCAAGGCGTTCTTAAATACGCCAAAGATTATAAAAAATTTGAAGGCAAAAATGAAGAGCAAATTAAGCAAGAAATCGAAGCCATTCGGCAAAAAGGAATGCCTAGTTTAGTGGACTTACAGCAATTAGTTCAAGATGTTCGAAAAGACTTAGATTTAATTTATACGTCAATTCTTGTTGTACAATCAAGACATGATGAGATTATTAATCCCGAATCTGCTCATATTATTTATGAAAATGTGGAATCCTTAAATAAAAAACTAGTATGGTTTGAAAATTCTAGTCATGTTATAACATTGGATAAAGAAAAGGCAGAGCTTCATGAAGTCATATTCGAATTTTTAGAAAGCCTCGATTGGGAGGATTAACAAAAGCAATAAAAGGAGGGAAATATTTTGGCACACAACGAACTGCAGCAACGAATATTAAATTTAATGAAAGAAGACGATTACAAACCACTTAAAGTAGATGAACTAGAAGAAGTGCTAGGAATTGAAAATGCGGATGAATTTAAAGAACTCGTAAAAACTTTAGAGCGGTTGGAAGACCAAGGCTACATTGTTCGTTCTCGCTCTAACCGTTACGGCTTACCGGAGCGAATGAACTTATTGCGCGGGAAATTCTTAGGCCACGCAAAAGGATACGGATTTGTAGTACCAGATGAAGAAGGAATGGATGATATTTTTATCCCTCCTCATGAAGTAAATGGTGCGTTAAATGGCGATATTGTCTTAATTCGCGTGTTAAGTGAATCTTCTGGCGACCGAAGAGAAGGAACGGTTATTAAAGTTGTTGAACGTTCGAAAACGACTTTCGTTGGGACGTATCAAGCAAACCGCGGCTTCGGCTTTGTCGTTCCTGACGATAAAAAATTAAATATGGATATTTTCGTTGCGAAGGAAGACACGCTTGGTGCCATTGACGGGCATAAAGTGGTTGTCGAAGTGACGAATTGGCCAAGCGATATTAAATCGGCTACTGGCGTCATTATTAAAATATTAGGGCACAAAAATGATCCTGGAGTAGATATTTTATCGATCATTTATCAATACGATATTCCACCAGAATTTCCTGATGAAGTGTTGAAAGAAGCGGCAAAAGTGACGGATGAAATTACGGAAGAAGATTTAGTAGGTCGCAGAGATTTGCGCAATGAAACGATTGTGACGATTGACGGCGCCGATGCTAAAGACTTAGACGACGCGGTTACGGTGACGAAAAATGAAGACGGTACTTATAAATTAGGCGTTCACATTGCAGACGTAAGTTACTACGTTAAAGAAGGTTCGTTATTGGATCAAGAGGCTTACGACCGAGGTACAAGCGTATACTTAGCAGACCGAGTAATTCCGATGATTCCTCACAGACTATCCAATGGGATTTGTTCATTAAATCCGCAAGTGGACAGGCTCACTCTTTCTTGCGAAATGATTATCGATAGCGAAGGACAAGTCATTGAACATGAAATCTTCCAGAGTGTGATTCGTACAACAGAACGAATGACTTACTCTGACGTCTATAAAATTTTAGAAGAGGAAGATAAAGAGTTAATTGAACGATATAAACCACTTGTTCCGATGTTCCGCGATATGGCTGAATTAGCGGAAATTTTACGCAAAAAACGAATGAAGCGGGGAGCTATCGACTTCGACTTTAATGAATCGAAAGTCATTGTGAATGAAGAAGGTTGGCCAATCGATATTGTGCTACGGGAACGCACGGTGGCAGAACGATTAATTGAAGAGTTTATGCTTTGTGCGAACGAAACGGTGGCAGAGCATTTCCATTGGATGGAAGTTCCGTTTCTTTATCGAATTCACGAAGACCCAAAACCGGAAAAATTGCAACGATTCTTTGAGTTTATTACAAACTTCGGGCTAATTGTGAAGGGTACAGGAAATTCAGTTCATCCGAAAGCGTTGCAAGAAATTATTGATGCGATTGAAGGGTTACCTGAGGAACCTGTTATTTCGACGATGTTGCTCCGTTCATTGCAACAGGCGAAATATTATCCGGAATCTTTAGGCCACTTCGGTTTATCGACGGATTTTTATACCCACTTTACGTCGCCAATCCGCCGTTACCCAGACTTAGTAGTACATCGACTAATTCGCACGTACTTAATTGAAGGGGACGTGTCGAAGGAAACGACCTTCAAATGGGCGCAAATAATGGATGAAATTGCGGACCATACGTCAGAGCGGGAGCGCCGAGCAGTAGATGCGGAGCGGGATGTAGATTCACTGAAGAAAGCCCAATATATGTCGGACAAAATTGGCGAAGAGTTTGTTGGAATCGTATCTTCCGTGACAAACTTTGGTATTTTTGTGGAATTGCCGAATACGATAGAAGGTCTTGTGCATGTGACGAATTTAACGGACGATTATTACCACTTTGATGAACGCCAAATGATTATGATTGGTGAGCATACGGGCCGTATATTCCGTATTGGAGATGAAGTAAAAGTACGAGTTGCTAATGTAAGTATTGAAGAGCATTCCATCGACTTTGAAGTAGTAGATATGGTGAAATCGGCGAATCGTACGAGAAAAGAAACGCCGAAAGTGATTCATGCTGTTAAAAAACCTCGTAGAAGATCCGAATCAGAAGATCGAAAGAATAAGGGGCGCAGCGGGAAGCGGGATAAGAAGTTTTACGAAGGCGTCGCGAAAAAGGGCAAGAAGAAAAAGAAGAAACGAAGATAAACAGCTGGAAATATCGACAAATTAATTTTGAACAATTATACTAGAGGCTGTCATAGAAATGCTTTAAAATAAAGTTAAAAGTATTTCTGACAGCCTTTAGTTTGTTTCTTTAAGAGAGGTGTAGTGTTGTGGCAAAAGGTACTGGGAAAGTGTTGGCGCAAAATAAGAAAGCTAGCCATGATTATTTTATTGAAAAAACTTATGAAGCCGGTATGGTATTGCAAGGAACGGAAATTAAATCCATTCGTGCAGGCCGAGTGCAGCAAAAAGATTCGTTCGTTTTAATTCGAAACGGGGAAGCGTGGATTAGCAACATGCACATCAGCCCTTATGAACAAGGAAACCGATTTAATCACGATCCGTTACGACGAAGAAAATTGCTTCTACATAAAAAAGAGATTGCCGAACTTGCTGGTGCTGTTCAACGGGACGGATATACAATTGTGCCGCTAAAAATTTATATTAAAGACGGTTATGCGAAATTGTTAATTGGCCTTGGGAAAGGTAAGAAAAAATACGATAAGCGTGCCGATGAACGGAAGAAAGAAGCAAAACGAGAAATGGAAAGAGCGTTAAAGGCGAAGAATCAATATTAACATTGGTTTTTCCCTTCGTTCATTCTTTTGAAATTAGGAATCGAAAAGTTTAATAATAGATTTATACAAAAAAATATGTATACTACTTGATAATATGTTACTTTTGGAGTATAATGATTACACAACAGCCAGTTTGAACGTTTCAAACGTTAACCGTAGGATGCATGTGCATCTACCCTTTTTAAAGGTAGCTTATAGTTATCAATATTAACAAGGGGACGTTACGGATTCGACAGGGATGGTTCAAGCTTGAGCTGCGCGTCGGAGGGCTCGTCTCCGTCACAAACGGCAGTTAATAATAACTGGCAACAAACAATCTTACGCTTTAGCTGCTTAATTGCCTAAAGCACTCTAAGCGACCATCGCCCATGTGGTTGCATTAGGGTTCATCTTCAGTGGGATACGGCTAGTGGCGCCGCTTGAGTCACTGGCAAGAGCTCACCAAGCTAGCGTGCAGGACGCCTGTTTGTCGGCATAATGACACGTGAATCGCAAGTAGACAAACTACACGCGTAGAAGCTTAAGTATTGGAGTTTCTGGACGCGGGTTCGACTCCCGCCGTCTCCATAAAATGGAAATCAATCTTTAAGAGGTTGGGACAAAACCCACCTCTAACTAAAAATAGCCGTTGGCATTTTACACAGGTAAAA
>JAAYHP010000495.1 GCA_012735355.1 Lysinibacillus sp.
ACAAAAGTAAGTAAGGTGATTGTATTTAGTCGTGATGAACTAAAGCAATATGAAATGAAGCAAGAATTCAAAGATGAACGATTAAGATTTTTTATAGGTGACGTTCGCGATAAAGAAAGATTATATCGTGCATTTGATGGAGTAGATATTGTTATCCATGCTGCAGCTATGAAACATGTGGATGCATGTGAATATAACCCGTTTGAAGCAGTAAAAACTAATATTCATGGTGCACAAAATATAATTGAAGCAGCTATTGATAAAGGAGTAGAAAGGGTTATTGCATTATCTACCGATAAGGCGTGTAGTCCGGTGAATTTATATGGAGCTACGAAACTTGCTTCTGACAAACTATTTGTTGCCGCAAACGCGTATGTTGGTGAAAAGAAAACACGCTTTGCTGTAGTTCGATATGGAAATGTTGTTGGCAGTCGCGGAAGCGTAGTACCATTTTTTAAAAAAATCCGTCATACCGGTGTTTTACCTATAACCGATGAGCGAATGACTCGATTTTGGATTACACTCGATCAAGGCGTTCAGTTTGTAATTGATAATTTAAGTCGAATGCAAGGTGGAGAAATATTTGTACCGAAAATTCCTAGTATGAAGGTCACTGATCTTGCTAAAGCAATTGCTCCTGAATGTGAGATTGAATTTATCGGTATTCGTCCAGGCGAAAAATTACATGAAGCGATGATTACACAAGATGATGCAAGACATACTGTTGAATTTGATGATTATTATGTTATTCTTCCTGAATTATCATGGTGGAAAACAGAAGCACTTCCAGGCGGCAAACCGTTACCAGATGGATTTGTTTATACTAGTGACACAAATTCGCAATGGTTGACAATTGAGGAGTTAAAAGAGTTAGTGGAAGAAATGTAGTCATTGACTATATTCTATTAGGAGATTAAAAATATGCGAGAATCATATTTACCTTATGGAAATCTGTGGATTGATAATGAGGATATTCAAGAAGTAATAAATGTATTAAAAAGTGATTTTATAACGACGGGACCTAAAATACAGGAATTTGAAAATATTGTTGCAAAATATGTTGGTGCAAAATATGCAGTTGCATTTTCAAGCGGTACAGCTGCTTTACATGGCGCTTGTTTTGTTGCAGGTATTGGTGAGGGGGATGAAGTGATTACAACCCCAATTACTTTTGCAGCAAGCGCTAATTGTGTGAGGTATGTTGGAGGAAATGTTGTATTCGCTGATATTGATGAGCAAACATATAATATAGATCCTAAGGAAATTGAAAAAAACATTACTAAAAGAACAAAAGCGATAATCCCAGTACATTTTACAGGGCAACCGGTGGATTTAGATGCCATTCATGCAATTGCTAAAAAACATAATTTAATTGTGATTGAAGATGCTGCTCATGCACTTGGGGCTACATATAAAGGAAAAAAATCGGTTCAATTAGCGATATGACTATGTTTAGCTTTCATCCAGTAAAACATTTTACAACTGGTGAAGGCGGAATTATTACAACAAATAATGAACAATATTACGAAAAACTTCTTCAATTCCGTGCTCATGGAATTACACGTAACACAAAGCTATTAGAGAAAAATGATGGTCCTTGGTATTATGATATGCAGTTTCTTGGATTCAATTATCGCATGACGGATATACAAGCAGCACTTGGAATAAGCCAAATGAAGAAATTAGATAGTTTTATTAAGCGAAGAAAAGAAATTGTGAATAGATA
>JAAYHP010000496.1 GCA_012735355.1 Lysinibacillus sp.
ATTATGCCATTAATGTTGGATTATTAAGTCGCTTCCGCACGAGAAAACAGCAGACGGAGACGATTAAAGGTTTAAAAGAAGGTACTGTCGATATCGTTATTGGTACCCATCGCCTTCTATCGAAAGATGTTATATTCCATGATTTAGGATTGCTAATTGTCGATGAAGAACAACGCTTTGGTGTTACCCATAAGGAGAAGATTAAACAGTTAAAAACGAACGTTGATGTGCTAACTCTTACGGCGACACCGATACCTAGAACCCTTCATATGTCCATGGTGGGAGTGCGCGACTTATCCGTTATTGAAACACCTCCACAAAACCGTTTCCCAGTGCAAACTTACGTGATGGAGTATAACGGTGCTTTAGTGCGTGAAGCCATTGAACGAGAAATGTCTCGCGGTGGCCAAGTGTTTTACTTATATAATCGGGTTGAAGATATGTCGAAAAAAGTAGAAGAGATTCAAATGCTTGTGCCAGATGCGCGAGTAGGTTTTGCCCACGGGAAAATGACTGAATCGGAACTTGAATCCATCATATTAAGCTTTTTAGAAGGAGAATACGATGTATTAGTCACTACGACGATTATTGAAACTGGTGTTGATATGCCAAACGTGAATACGTTAATTGTTCACGATGCAGATAAAATGGGTCTATCTCAGCTGTATCAGCTGCGCGGTCGTGTTGGGCGTTCAAATCGCGTTGCTTATGCTTATTTCATGTATCAGCGAGATAAAGTGTTAACAGAAGTAGCTGAGCAACGTCTGCAAGCGATTAAGGAATTTACCGAACTAGGTTCAGGATTTAAAATTGCGATGCGCGACCTTTCGATTCGCGGTGCCGGGAATTTGCTTGGTGCTCAGCAACATGGCTTTATTGATGCTGTTGGATTTGATTTATATTCTCAATTATTAGAAGAAGCGATTGCTGAACAAAAAGGTGAAAAGCGGGAAGAAAAAGAAGAAGTGGAGATTATTCTTCACGTTGATGCCTATATACCGGATAAATATATTCCAGATGGCTACCAAAAAATTCAAATGTACAAACGCATTAAGGCGATGGAAAATCCGGAAGAATATGATGAAATCATTGAAGAATTACATGACCGTTTTGGCGATATGCCTGTGGAAACGCAAAAGTTATTGCGCATTGCTCGAATGAAAGCTTGGGCAATGGATGTAGGCATTACTGCAATTAAAGAAAAACAAAAAGTCATTTCTATTACATTGTCTGAAGAAGGAACAAAAAATGTGGATGGATCGATGATAGTTTCTGAGACGATGAAATTTGATCGAGCAGTTGGATTCAGTATGGACGGTCCAATTTTGACATTATCGATTGATGAAAGAAAATGTGGAAAGCATGATCCTTTTGATGTGTTAGAACAAGTCGTGGAAATTGTTTGGAAAGCAAAAAAGGACAGTAAAGTTGAAGAGAAAGCAAAATTAAGTAGTTAATTGTTATATTTTAAAAGTTTTTTGGGTATATTAAGCATACAAATTTTTCGTCCATTTAAGAACAAAATGAATAAAATCCTCTCCATACACTTTTTGCATACTTTGCCTAATTGTTAAACATACTATCTGTGAAATAAAACGATTCAGAAAGCGAGGAAGCTATGATGAAAGCAACAGGAATTGTACGTCGAATTGATGATTTAGGTCGTGTTGTTATCCCAAAAGAAATTCGAAGAACGATGAGAATTCGAGAAGGCGATCCATTGGAGATTTATACTGATAGAGAAGGGGAAGTTATTTTAAAAAAATATTCACCCATTAACGATTTAGGCGAGTTTGCAAAAGAATATGTTGAATCTTTATATGAGACGATAGGGACTCCTGCGTTGATTAGCGATAGGGATGAAATGATCGCTGTTGCAGGATTATCGAAGAAGGATTATACAAATCGTCGTCTTTCTACCTTTGCTGAGGATTTTATGAAACAGCGTTCAGTCGTATTAGAGAAAATGGAAACTACCGTTGAATTAGTACCAGGACAGTTTGAACAAGTGAAGTCCTATTGTGTAGCACCCATCATTGCTAATGGTGATACCATTGGAGCAGTTTACTTACTCTCAAAAGTACATTTCTTAAGTGAAGTAGAACAAAAAGCAGCGGAAACGGCAGCTCACTTCTTAGCGAAACAAATGGAAAACTAAAATATGAAAGAAACGTCTCTACTTATTTAGAGGCGTTTTTTTAATTTACACTAGTCTGGTATACTTTACATTATGTAGAAAAGGAAGAGGATTTTATGTATGGCTAGTTTATTCGGGATGAAAGGATATATGAAAGGCGCGCTATTACTGACCATCTCAGCTATTGTAGTGAAACTTTTAAGCGCTCTTTATCGTGTGCCATTTCAAAATTTAGTCGGGGATGAAGGTTTTTATATTTATCAACAAGTATATCCTTTTATATCCTTTTTTGTCGTTTGGACATCAGGAAGATTTGCAATCGCCATTTCAAAAATGTTAGCAGATGCGGAAATGAGTCCTAACGGGGCGCAGAAAAAAATGGATATTTGCCGAACGGTATTTCAATATTTAGTAGGCTTATCCCTCTTTTTTTTCGCCATATTATTTCTCGGTGCAGATTCCCTTGCGCAAATGATGGGCGATGAACAATTATCCCCCTTGTTGAAAACAGGTTCCTTTGTAACGTTGTTTATGCCGTTACTTGCTTTAATGAAAGGGATGTTTCAATCGCAAGGAGAGATGAAGCCAGTGGCGAATGCCCAAGTGTTTGAGCAATTGATCCGGGTGACGATCATATTAGTTTGCGCTTATGTAGTGATGGCCACTTCCAAGTCTCTTTATGCGGCAGGAAATATGGCGGTGTTAGGTACGGTTGTTGGAGAAATAGCTGGAGTCCTTTTGTTAATTTATTATACGAGAAAAAGGTTTTCTTTTCCGAAAGATTGGAACCATTATGAAGAGAAATGGCCAATTATTAAGGAAGTTACTCTTTTAAGTATAAGCATTAGTATGAGCAGCTTACTAATCTTATGTTTCCAACTTATTGATTCTTTTACCGTTTATTCTTTAATGATAGAAAGCGGGATGAACACCCAATTAGCGAAAGAGACGAAAGGGATTTACGATCGGGGCCAACCCCTCGTTCAACTAGGCATTGTAATTGCCTCGTCATTATCGATTGCGATTGTGCCGTTAGTAGCAGTACAATCGAAAAAGAAAACAGGGAGAGGAGCAACCCCCTTTATTCAATTAACTTATCGAACGTCTCTAATGTTTGGTGTTGCTTCTTCACTAGGACTTATCATTGTAATGCCTTATGTGAACGAAATGTTATTTGAAACGAATGCTCTTCAAGAGGTTATAAGTATTTTTGTTTTACAAATAATACCTCTGTCCATTATTTTAACCTTTACAGCGGTTTTGCAAGGAATGGGCAAGTTAAAAATCCCCTTTATTATTTTACTTGGAGCCATTTGTTTAAAATTCATTGGAAATATAGTATTTGTGCCTTCTAGTGATGTACTAGGGTCGGCCCTTTCTAGCAGCGGTTCATTATTATTGGCGGCATTATTGCTCATTCTATATTTGAAAAAGTTAACTACCATTCAACTAGCGCCCTTTAGTTATTACATAAAATTAGCTGGTGCGAGCATTGCTATGACCTTTAGCGTGTTTCTAATAAATGTCTTTCTGCAACAAGGGAGTGGAATTGTTGGAAACAGTCGATTTGAAGCAGTTCTTTTCGGAGGAATCTTAATCGCCATAGGTGCATTTGTATTTATGACCATTGTAGCGAAGGCAAGAATCCTTTCAGAAAAAGAGTGGTTTTTAATTCCTTTTGGTCGAACAATGGCAAAATATCAGCTGCTGTTAAATAAGAGAAAGTAGGTGGAAAAATGCATCCAATTACAGTGATTGGGCTTGGAGCATCCGATTTTAATCAATTACCGATGGGCGTTTATAAAAAATTAAAAGAAGCGAAGAAAATTTTTGTGCGCACTTTAGATCACCCTGTTCTCGAGGAACTTAAAAAGGAAGGATTATCCTTTATTAGTTTTGATAATATTTATGAAAAACATGATAACTTCCAACCAGTTTATGAAGAAATTGTAGCGCTATTAATCGAAGCCGCTGAAAAGGAGCCGATTTTATATGCTGTTCCTGGCCATCCGTTAGTGGCGGAACAAACGGTACAATTATTAATAAAGGCAGAAAAGGAAAGAAAAATTCCATTAACGATTGAGGGGGGCCAGAGCTTTTTAGATCCGATTTTTGCTTCATTGAAAATTGATCCGATTGAAGGTTTCCAGCTGCTAGATGGTACAAACCTTTCCGTACATGATATCAATATGCGCTCCCACGTACTAATTGCTCAAGTGTACGATCAATTTAGTGCATCGGAAGTGAAATTGACATTGATGGAAAAATATCGGGACGATTATCCGGTGACAGTAGTAACAGCTGCTGGTTCATCCAATGAACAGCTAAAAACTATCCCTCTTTATGAGCTTGACCAAGCGGTGGAGATAAATAATTTAACAACAATTTATGTGCCGCCAGTAAATTCACATCTTGATGCATTGAAAGATTGGGTTACATTTAGAAAGATCATCGCTATATTGAGGGGTCCGGAAGGCTGCCCGTGGGATCGAAAACAAACCCACGAAAGCTTAAAGAAATATTTGATTGAGGAAACTCACGAGTTTATTGCCGCTGTCGATGCAAAAGATGACTTCGGAATGGTAGAAGAACTAGGAGATATATTGTTGCAAGTCTTTTTACATGCCCAAATTGGAGAAGATGAAGGATACTTTAATTTAGAAGAAGTGCTCGAAAATATTTCTGAGAAAATGATTCGTCGCCATCCGCACGTTTTTGGTGATATTCAAGTAAAGGACGCGGAGGAAGTCGTATCCAATTGGGAGGAAATTAAAAAGTTAGAAAAGGGGAACGAAGAGGATTCTTTACTAAAAGGAGAGTTCAGACCGAGCTCCTCTTTGCAAACTTCATACAATTATCAGAAAAAGGCTGCTTCCGTAGGCTTTGATTGGCCAAATGTGAGCGGTGCATTAAGCAAGTTTGAAGAAGAGTGGAATGAATTTAAAGAGGAGTTAGAAAAAGGTTCGAATGAAACGAGATTAGACGAATTCGGTGATGTTCTATTTACTCTTGTAAATGTTGCTCGTTTTTATAAAGTTTCACCGGAAGAAGCGATGGTTCACGCAAATGAAAAGTTTGCTAGAAGATTTCGATTTGTTGAAGAACAGGTAAAGCGAAGCGGAAAATCCTTTAAAGAGTTTACGTTAGAGGAATTAGATCAATTTTGGAATGAAGCAAAACGATTAGAGAGGGAGTAAATGATGCGTTTAGATAAATTTTTAAAAGTGTCTCGTTTAATTAAGCGCCGCACGTTAGCAAAAGAAGTGGCGGAGCAAGGGCGAATCACTATTAATGGAAAAGTGGCAAAAGCTTCTACAGCAGTAAATGTTGGTGACGAAATTGCTATTCGTTTTGGACAAAAAATAGTAACTGCTCGCATTGAGGAGATAAAAGAAAATGTTCGAAAAGAAGATGCGGCAAAAATGTTTACCATATTGAAGGAAGAAAAGTTGGATAAAATTGAACCAGAGTTTATAGATGACGATGAATAGAGAAAAAGAGAAGAAAAAAATATTTATTTTATAGCATGACACACTTTTGTAGTCATGCTTTTTTTAGTTCGAGCATAAAGTGAACAGAACAAACTTATAAAAAGGAGGAACGATAATGACACAAATACACCAAGAAAGTAATTACACTATTACATCTGGTGATCACCTTGTGACAGTGAGAAATAGAAAAAGAATGGACATGACATCAGTAAAGGAAATTGAAAGATTTGATCAGGTGGAATTTTACGTAAGAACATCTCAAGGACATTTGCTTATTCGTGGAGAGGAGTTACGCATCGTACATTTAGACGTAGATAAAGGACTTTTAACATTAGAAGGTAACGTAAAAGCTCTACAATACGATGATGATGAAAATGGGTTAACTAAAGGCTTCCTCCATAAATTATTTGGATGACAGTTAACGAGCAATTTGTAAGCATCGTAATAATGACAGTAAGTGGCATAATCATTGGCGCGGTAATTGATGCAACGAGAATTTACATCAGCGCCTTGTCACCAAAGTCATTTTTACGGAAGATTTCTTTCTTGTTAGAGATTGTTGTTTGGGCACTATTAGGTGTTACGTCATTTTATATTATTTTTTTAATAAAGGGTGGAGAGTGGCGTTTAGTAGACCCATTGTCGCAAATTTTAGGTATTTTTTTATATGAATCATTTTTTCAGCCATTTTTCCGTTTCCTTGGCAGGTTATTAATCATATTAATTATTAATCCAATAATCACAATTATTCATTTTATTATTAATGCAATAAGGACGATTTTAGTACTAATAATCCGAATTCTTGTGATATTATTAAGTCCTTTTTATAAAATATTTGCTATTATAAAAAAGTATTTTCACAAAAAATTTACAAATGTGAAAAAGGGCATCTTTAAAAAACGATAAATTGAAAGTATAATTACTATACAATGACTATTGTTGGAGGTGACGGATGTGGTAAGTCGCAATAATAAATCGAATATTCGAAAGCTCGAAAATGACTATGTCCGTTCAACTGATAGTCATATACAATACGTTAATAAAAGAAAAAAAGGTTTAAAAAGGCGATTAACTGCATTTTTCATTTTTGCTTCTATTGTCATAATTAGTTTAGTTAGCATGATTTTCAATCAAAATACGAGATTAGTAGAAAAAGAAGCAGAAAAAGAAAAGGCACTTGTTGAACTGGAAGAAGCGTTAAGAAAACAAGAACAACTAAATTTACAAATAAAGAAACTTGAAGATGATGAATATATAGCTAAATTAGCAAGGAAAGAATACTTTTTGTCCGAGGATGGAGAAATTATATTTACCATACCTAAAGAAAACAAGCAACAAAAGTAATTTTTTTAGTACAAGCCTAACTGGCATATTTTAACACATTTGAAAGAAAAAACGTGAACGAACCTACAGTAATGTGGATAAAGTGTTAAAATTAACAGGCTTAAAAAAGAGTTGTCTTGTTGACACTCTTTTTTTGTTGGCTATAATTAAAGAGAGCATTAGCAATTTTTTTGCTTATTCTATATATTATGATTACAGGCTTATTGAGCCGCTTAATTTTTAAGGAGGAGCAATTTTTTTATGTCAATTGAAGTAGGCAGCAAATTACAGGGTAAGGTTACAGGGATTACAAATTTTGGAGCGTTTGTTGAGCTGCCAGGAGGTAAAACGGGCCTTGTCCATATTAGTGAAGTAGCTGATAACTACGTGAAAGACATCAACGAACACCTAAAAGTTGGGGATATCGTTGAAGTAAAAGTAATGAATGTTGAAGAGGATGGAAAAATAGGCTTATCAATCCGAAAAGCAAAACCTCAATCTGAAAGACCTGAACGTCCTCAAAGACCACGTCGAGACAATCGTTCTAATGAACGAAATGATCGTCAATCGAAAGAAAGTTTTGAACAAAAAATGGCAAAATTCCTAAAAGATAGTGACGAGCGTCTCGCATCATTAAGACGTGCAACTGAGTCAAAACGAGGTGGACGTGGAGCGAGAAG
>JAAYHP010000052.1 GCA_012735355.1 Lysinibacillus sp.
CATATTGTATCTATCTTTATTTTGTTAGCCTATTATTTTTATAACCGATCGAACAATTCCATTTCTGAAATAAAAATAGACAACCCTAAAAGGATGGAAAATCCGTTTATATCTAGCGTGAAAGATAGTATACCGACAGTGCTCATCGTTGGCTCAACAATCATTTTCTTCACTACGATATATACCGTTGTCATGTATACGCTACAAACTATTTTCCCAAATATACATAAAAATGTACTACTGTTAACAGCTGCATCTTTAGAAATGACGAACGGACTCCAAATTTCCGAAATGTTTTTTGCAGGTGAAACAACCCTTCTCTATTTATTGATGGCCACTTTTTTAACGAGCCAAAGTTTAAGCATTCATATGCAAGTAGCTGTCATTGCAAAGGGTGAAAAAATTTCTTTAAAACCTTATTTATTGCTACGAATCATTTTAACTGTTTGTATTCCTCTTCTTTATTTCATCTTGTTTTTATAACATTTTGTCAATAAAAAAACTCGGCAAGATTAAATTAATCTTGCCGAGCATTTATTATTTTTTGCTCGAATTTTTTTCTTAAGGCTTCTTCCACTTCAGGAGGTACTAACCCCTTTACACTACCTCCATATTGGGCAACTTCCTTCACAATGCTCGAACTTAAAAAAGAATATTGATTTTTTGTCATGATGAAGAAAGTTTCAATGGATTCATCTAGAAATCGGTTCATCGATGTAATTTGCATTTCATATTCAAAGTCAGAAACAGCTCTTAAGCCTCGTACAATCGCTTTTGCGTTTCTAGACTTCGCATAATCAACTAACAAACCTGAAGAACTTTCAATTCGAAGATTCGGTATATCTTTTGTTACTGCTTCAATCAATTCAATTCTTTCTTCAATTGTAAACAATGGTCTTTTCGATGAATTTTTTAAGGCAGCCACATACACCATATCAAATACATCTGCCGCCCTTCTTATTATATCTAGATGTCCATTCGTTATCGGGTCAAAACTCCCCGGTACAACAGCTATTTTTTGTGACAACGTATTCCTCTCCCTAATCCCTTCGATAAATTGATATTGTTGAACTTCCATATACTTCTTTTCGGATACAAGAATATGTCCCAAACATTTCTGGCAATTCGATTTCCGATGAATGTTCACAGACAATTATAGCATCTTCTGCAAGTTTTCCACCGTCAACTAAAACCGTTATAAAATCATAATAGTCCTTTTTATGATAAGGTGGATCAACAAATAAATAATCGATTAGTAAATCCCGTTTTAATAGCGCCTTAACAGCACGCCCTGCATCTGTACAATACAATTCAGATACTTCTTCGTAACGGCATTTTTTAATATTCTCTTTCAACGTTTGGAAAGCCTTTTTATCCTTTTCAATAAAAATCCCCTTTTCAGCACCTCTACTTAACGTTTCGATGCCTAAACCTCCACTGCCGGCAAACAAATCTAAAACAATTCCACCGTCAAAAAATGGACCGATTATATTAAAAATGGATTCTTTTACTTTATCTGTTGTAGGTCTTGTTGTAGTACCGGAAATCGCCTTTAACGGCATTCCTTTCCTTTCCCCCGCTACAACTCGCATTTCAATCACCAAACTTTCGCTATTGTTGTATTGGGTCTAACAGTTTAATCGATATTGAATCTGGCTTTTTATTAATTTCAACGAAAAATAGTTTTTGTAACCAAGATTCCTCAATGTAATATTTTCCAGCAACTATTTTAATCGGTTCAGACACTGTATTATATCTTCTCTCATTGTAAACATAGAAACCATGATTTTGAGGGAAACGGAATTTCCTTACTTCATTGTTGACGTAATAACCTTTTTCCCCTTTTTCCACAGTATAACCTAAGTGAGTTAATAGAGAGTCTGCTGAATATAAAACTTGTCCATCTTTAAAGATGACTTCCACATCATCTTTTAATGAAGCATTTACAATAATTTGACGGTGATCATTAAATAACAACGGATACACTTCATTCGTCGATACATTAGACTGGAAATATTGAGTATAGTTACTAAACACTTCACTTAATTGTTCATCTAATAATTGTGCAGTAATTGTAACCCCTTCTAAATCATGTAATTTTTCAATCCAACGGTCAAGTTGTTCACTCGTCATTCTATTTTTTAAAGTCATCGTTATTTCTTTCGCTTTTTCTCCACCAATCGTGTTGTCCGTTAAGAAGGATACTAACACTTCACTTACCCACTTTGGTAACTCTTCCAATTGATATTTCGTGCGGAATTGAGTCAAAATGACATCTTCATGAATTGATTCCAATGACAAGTTTTTAGTAAATAAAATCCGTTTGCCTTGTACACCAGTTAAGCTTGGTTCATGGACGATCGAAATATGTTCATCATTCAAAAATTTCATTTCGTTTAATTGCTCAATGAATTCATTTGGCACAGAATTAATAGAATATAAAGAAATGAAATCTGTTTTATTTTGAAGTTGCAATTGATTCGAATGATAATATAACTCATTTACCGGTCCAGTGCCGCTAAACATCGCATAATTTACTAACGATAATGATTGTTTACCAACTAAAGGTAGGCCTGTCACCCACTCACCAGCGATTTGTTGTTCTGTCGTTATATGTACAGTTGAATACGAAACATTTCCGTTATTTAAAGTCACAAAAATATCTTTTAAAAGCTGATTGGGCTTTAAACCGCCTTCTAATGGAATTATGTATGAAATCGACTGACTTTGAATATCTTCCGCAAGAAATTGTGAATAATCTTCACTTAAACGACTGCAACTATTTTCCGTTTCAATAAAGCAATCTGGGCTTACAGATTGTTTCGGCCAGTTGATATTAATCGTTTGATTTGGTAAATTTCTTAAGTGATGACGAATATCTAAACTTTCACCACGATAAACGATTTCGATTTCTTGAGTATAGGAAAATGGGCCTTGTTCCCTTTCTTCTTGATTGGAATACACATGGAATTGGAAAAAAAGCATACCGCTAATAACTATTACGAGTAGGCTAAAAAAACTGACTATATATTTCATGCGCCTAACCTCCTATCTTGATGATACGATTATGTTGTTACATAGAAAGGATGATAAAGATGATACAACAATTTATTGAATTAGGACAAGGTTATGGAGATATTTATGAACTTTGTGAGCTTATTCACACGAATGAAAATCGTTTCCATAACGCCTTTTTATTTATCTCTTATAAAGGAGATAAAGCCTATGCCTCTCCAGCCGTTGCCTTTAACCCTGTTGGCGATAGTAAATTTATGCCTATATACATATGTCGAGAAGGAATTCCATATAATCACGAAAAACCATCTAAACGGCTACAATTATTTGAAGAAGCATTAGGGAAAATTGGCAAAGAAGCGGTTCCAATGGATATAAAACATTCCAGTTATTACACTGAAACGGCTTTATTTTATCAACATTTAATTGGCATTTTGCGCATGAACCGCCTAATTCCGCCTTTAAAATAGGCTTTAAAGACCTATTTTATAATCATATTCTTTTGCTTTATCTGGTTTCGAATTTTCAAATTTCTCTTTTAAAAAAGGACGATAAGATAGTGCAACGTCTTTCACAAAAGGAAGGCGTTGTATTTTATTTTTTATATATGAAATCTCGTCCCGATTGCAATAGAGATCAGCATATTTTAATTTTCTAGATATATACTGAACATGTCCAAATTTTCTTAAGCTTTTTGCATGTTTCAGTTGATGTACATATACGATAAGACTTTGTCGTTCTTGCATTGTAATTACCCCTTTTCTTCATTTCAAGAATACCATATAGTCTTTTTTGATAGCAACTGACTTTAGTGACATCATACAAGATTTTCCGTTATAATCATTTTTATAGAGTTTTATTAAGACTTATCACAAAGAAATGATAGTACACGAAATTAACATACAATTGTAGCTCATTAAAGGAGGGCAACCATGAGAAAAAAGACAAAACTTGCTCTAGCAATTGCCGCCGCAAGCGCAGCTGCATGGGCTGGAAGTAAAGCTTTTTTAAAACCGCAAAAACGAGAAGGAAAAGAAGTATTACAAAAATCCTTTCCAATTGTATTAGCCCATAGAGGTGGTGCTAAACTGGCACCAGAACATACAATGGTAGCTTTTGAAAAAGCCTTCGAACTCGGTGTAGATGGCTATGAAATCGATATACGACTAACGAAAGATGAAGAAATCGTCGTATTCCATGACGAAGCGATTGACCGCACGTCAAATGGAGCTGGTGCAATAAGAGATTATACGTTGTCGGAACTAAAAGAATTTAATTTTGGTTATCGTTTTGAAGATTTGGATGGAAATTTCCCATACCGAGATCAACATGTAGAGATTGTAACGTTAAAAGAGTTGTTAGAAAAATATCCAAATATGTATATCAACATCGATATTAAAGATAGTCCTGAAACCTATGAAGGGAGTTTAATGCCTTCTAAACTTTGGAGACTCATAGAAGAATATGATGCTATTAACCGAGTTGTCGTTACAAGTTTCTACAGTGAACAAGTAGACCGATTTAATTTATATGCTCAAAATCGAGTGGCTTTAGGCGCAGGAGAATCTGACGTACGCAAAGCCTTTGCAGCCTTTACAAGTCAATTTGGTCATCTTTATCATCCAAAGGTAGATGTATTCCAAATCCCAACAAAATCAGGAAGAATTTCTTTAGACTCACCAAAGTTTATTGCCTTTTTAAAAAATTTAAATATTCCGGTCCATTATTGGACAATCGATGATGAAGAGATGATGAAAAAACTTTTAAATAATGGTGCACAAGGTATAATAACCGATAGACCAGACATCGCCCTTCGCGTTGTCCGGGAATGGATAAACAATCAAAACTTAAATAATGAATAATAATAGAAGGCTTAAGCTCTTTTCATTTGAGCTTAAGCCTTCTTGTTCGAAAGAAATCAGTTTGTTATGATGAACAGGAGCAACTTCCTCCTGACCCACACCCGCCAGAACTGCACGAAGTGACAAAAAAGGGATTACTTACAGGCACTTTTACTGCTTCCGATACAGATTTACCGATAATTAAGCTTATTTCATCTAGCATTTCTTGTAAATCATTTTCAGCTATTTTCAAATTTGCTATCTTTTCATCAAGATCTAGTTCCCTTTTTTGTTTTCGAATTTCTTTCATAATTGTATGATAATCGGGATGATATTTGCCGAATCGTTGTACATCTTCATATTGTTCTTTCATGCGATTGAATGCGTTAATTTTCTCAACTAGTTGCATATCACTATATACTGCGTGATGAGCAATTTGCCATTTAGCTACTAGTTCCGAATTGAGAATCATCGAGCTTAACACATCCGCTTCATCTAAAATGAAGGCCCATTCTGATGTCATTATCACAACTATTCCTCCAATCTGATACTATCATAACAAATATTTGTCGAAGTTTATATTTGTAATACTTGTATGAGCGGTACCTTCATTTTCTAACTATTAGTTTAATGTCCATCCACTTTATTTTTCAACGATTTTGTCAGTATCGATTGTACACATTCATAATCAGAAAAATAAATTTCTCTATCACTAAAAATTTGGGTCGTTTCATGACCTTTTCCGGCAATTAATATCGTATCTCCTTCTTTAGCAGTTAAAATAGCCTTTTCAATCGCCTCAGCCCGGTCTAATATCATTTCATATTTTTGCGTTGAAATAAAACCTGCAGCAATTTGAGAATTAATGTATGCGGGATCTTCACTTCTAGGGTTATCTGTCGTCAAATAAATCATATCCGCATATTTTGTAGCGACTGCCCCCATTTTAATCCGTTTATGTTGATCCCGATTCCCTCCACAACTAAATACAACGATTAAATCCCTTTTCGTTACTTTACGCAATGTTTTTAATACGGCTCTTAAAGCTGCTTCCGTATGGGCATAATCAATATAAATAGAAAGATTTAAATGGTTAGGAATGGATTCAAGTCTGCCCTTCGGTAAATATAGCTGCTCTGCTGCTTCACAAATTTTCTCAATCGGAAAGCCGAGTTCACTCACCGTTGTAATCGCAGCGATGGCATTTTGTAATTGATGTTCTCCAACGAAAGGTAGTGTAAATACTTTTTGTCCCTTATCACTTTGTAAACAACAAGTAGAATACTGTGTTCCTTCTGCTAATAGTTGCAATTGAAAGTTCACTCGATTCCCTAAGCCGAAATATGTTTTTTTCTTTTTCGCTTGTAATCCAACGTTACGGCAAAAAGAATCATCGCCATTTAAAACGAGTTTATCGGCTAATTGAGCTAATTTTTGCTTGGACTGTTTATATTTTTCATAGGATCCATGGTCTTCAATATGATCCTCTGCTAAATTTAAAAAGACTCCTATATCTATTGCACAATCATCTAGCCGATAAGTTGATAGTCCCATGGAAGATGCTTCTAAAACAGCATATTGGATCCCTCTGCGCACAGCCAATTGTAAAATCTTGTGTAAATGTTTCGGCTGCAATGTTGTTAATTGTTCATGTTCTTCTTTAAGTTCTTCCCCATTGATATATACTCCGTTTGTTCCAATAACGATGACTTTTTTATGTAGTGCTTTTAATAATTGACCAATAAAATGACTTACTGTTGTTTTTCCGTTTGTACCTGTTATTGCAATTACTTGCATCGCCTCTGCTGGAAATCTATAAATTTTTGCAGAACTAAAGGACATAAATTTCAAACAATTTGGCACCCAAATTAGTGGTACGGATAACTTTAATTTATCTAGTTTTGTTTCATCGTCAATAACGATTCCAACGGCTCCTTTTTCGATGGCTAAATCAATAAACAGAAAACCGTCCGACTTTTTTCCTTTTCTTACGACAAATAGATCGCCTGGTTTTACGTGCTGAGCGTAATCCTCAATTCCCGTTACTTCCACACGGATGGATCCACCTTTTACCGTACAAGGCCAATCCTTTAAAATCTCTGCTAATTGCAATGTGTCACTCCTTTTCCCTATCATATGCCCAGGAATAGAATGTGCCACCATTTTTCTCAGCTTTAAAATTCTCAACTTTAATCATTTCATGAATAAAAAGAGGTTGGGACAAAAGTAAAAACTCATCATTTTCTCTTAAAAGAAAATGATGAGTTTTTGATATTAAACTGAAAATTGATTTCCGTTCCGGGGACGCTTTCCACGGGCCCGACTCGAGCC
>JAAYHP010000497.1 GCA_012735355.1 Lysinibacillus sp.
ATCTTACGGTAAAGATTTTCAAAAAGGTTTCTATTTATCTAATGAAGTTGAGTGTTTTTGGCACAAAATAAAAAAAATATTCCAATTTGATCAAGATGTAAAAGTGTATGTATCAGATTCCCATGCTTTATCTTACAAAATAGCTGAAAAATTTGAAGTAGATGAAGTATATCTTTTTGATGCCCATTCGGACTTAGGATATGGGGGACTGGCTTCATTACAATTTGAAGTGAACTGTGCGAATTGGTTAGGAAAGCTTTTTCACAATAATATAATTAAAAACGCGTATATTATTTACAGTCCATTTACAAAAGAAAAGCCGGAATATTTTCAAGAAATGAATAATGCTTTTAATATTCATTATTTAAAATTTCAAGAATTAAAAGAAAGTATTGATACGAAAATAATTCATATATGCCGCTCAGGAGCTTGGAGTCCACCTTGGTTTGATGGAAAGTTTGTAGAATTTGTGAAAAACTTAGGGTTTCCATATAAAGTGTACCAATGTCCGATTAGAAAGTGGAATCCAAATAATATAAGCTTCGCGAAACGATTGGAGTATATGATGGCTTAACTGTTTACATAAAATTTCGTATAAAGGACGCTTTTCTTCACACACTACGGAAAAGGAGTGTGTGATATGGAGAAAGAATCGCTTCCGGAATCAAAGAAAATTTTTGCGGACATGCCATATAAAGATAAGCCGGATCGGGTTCCATCAGATAATATTAGCATTTTCGATTTGCATGAAGATATGCAAACGGTTGACGCCATTCCAGTGGACGAATTGAACAAGCGAGTAAAAGCTGAAGGGGATGAATTGTTGGAAGAAGTTTTCCGAAAAGAATCTCCTGATGAAAAAGCACATTTTAACAATGCTTAGGGTAGCTTGTCTAAGACGATTCCTTTTAGTTAATGTAATGAAAAGTAAGCACAATTGGATTTTTTCTAGTTGTGCTTTTAAACTTGTATAATTAATTGATTTTGATATCATTTCATGCTACTTTCAAAAGTAGTCGTGAAATACAAATATGCGACTTTTATTTAAAAATTTACACAAAAAGGTTTGTTAAAACATGAAAAAAACTTTAGGAATTATAGGTGGCGTCGGCCCTCTAGCAACGATGTTTTTAGGGGAAATGATCGTCCGCCTTACGAAGGCATCAAAAGATCAAGAACATGTTCATACGATTATAGATAACGATACATGTATACCTGATCGAACAAATTACATATTAGGTCGCTCTGACGAAAATCCAGTTCCGGTCATAATTCGCGATGCACAAAAGCTTGCTAATTATGGAGCAGATGTAATTTGTATTCCTTGTAATACTGCCCATAGTTTTTATGAAGAAATTCAAAAAGGGTCACCCGTACCGGTATTACATATGATCCGAGAAACGGCAAAACGAGCACGTAACTTTGAAGCGAGAAAAGTAGCTATTTTAGCAACGGATGGAACGATTTCTTCTAAAGTATATCAACAGGCTTTGCTTGAGGAAGGCATTACACCTGTAGTTCCGGACGAACGTACTCAAAAACTTGTCATGTCAGTGATTTATGATTATGTAAAAGCAGGAAAAGAAGTTACGAACGAGCTTTGGACGGAAATTGAAGAAGCGGTATTAAATTTACATTGTGATCGCATTATTTTAGGTTGTACAGAATTGTCCGTTGTTAATAAAAATTTACATTTAGGGGAATGCTATATTGATTCTTTAATCGTACTAGCAGAAACGGCAATTCTCCAATGTGGTTATGAATTAAATAAAACATTGCAATAAAGTTATGGGTTAAAGGATTAGAATTCGCATGGAATTCGTAATGGTGCCAGTATTCGGATACTCTGAACTACTTGCCCGCATGTTTCGTGCGAATTCTTTTTTCATTCAATCCCCATTGCAACAGTTTGGACAATAATGCATCGGCTTTTCTATATTATGGTAAACTATTATGGAGGAATTAAAGGTGGGGAATATATGTCAGTCATTGAATTATTAAAAGAGAATTTACAACAAAAGTGGAATTTTGAAACATCGATGAAAGTGCAAGAGGAAATGATTCCAGCATTTTTGGAAGGAAAAGATATTGTAGCGGAGTCTCCAACGGGTTCAGGAAAAACGTTAGCATACGTTCTTCCCATATTAAATAAAGTGGATGAAACAAAAAAGACTACGCAGGCGTTAATTGTTGCCCCTTCTCAAGAACTTGCAATGCAAATCGTAGAAGTAATTCGGGAATGGATTACAGGAACTAATATTACTGTTCAACAGCTCATCGGTGGAGCGAATATGGCTCGCCAAATTGAGAAGTTGAAGAAAAAGCCGACGATTGTTGTTGGTACCCCAGGACGCTTAAATGATCTCGTTCGGAACAATAAATTAAAACTGAAGGAAATTGAAATGATTGTTTTGGATGAATGTGACCAATTATTGAGCCGAGATTATCGAGTGATTGTGAAATCCTTTATTGAAGGAGCAGCAGTGAATCGTCAAGTTGTTGTTGTATCGGCAACGATTACCGATGAAATTCGATTAGTTGCAAGCCGCATGATGAAAGATCCTTTAAATATTAAAATTAAGCCAGAAGATATGGTGAAAGTCGGGAAAGTTGTTCACTCCTTTGTGAAAGTGGAGGAGCGGGAAAAAACAGACATGTTAAGA
>JAAYHP010000498.1 GCA_012735355.1 Lysinibacillus sp.
AACCTCGTCTTTTTTGGTGTGATTTTGACATAGCTTAATACTTTATAGTTGTTTCCGTAAGGGATTTTCTTAATTTCGCTTTTCCTATTTTTTCCCCCATTATCATGGATGATTAAATATAACGCATCTTTTTCGATTTCATAACCGATTAATGGAACCCAATGATATTTATAAGTAGGTTTCTCTGACCACTGGAATGTAAAGTATTGGTCAAATTTCATGGCAACAGGTCGTCCTTCATCGATTTCCTTTAAGGCTTCTTTCAAAGTACATCTTTTCACTATCCAATTTGAGCCTAAATATTTTCGTAAGTTTTTAATGAGCTGCCAGCGAAACAAACCGATTTTTGTACCGCCTAATAATTCATAAAGCTTGTTTATATTTTGGGGAGCTTGTTTTTCAAGCAAGTAATTTAAAATGACGTATATTGTTGTTGGTCCGCAGGCGGAATTTCGATAGGCGGGATGAACTTCATCGCTATATTGGGACATTCCTTCTATATCAATTAGTACTTTCATTTTTTTCACCTTTCATTAATACAAAGAAAAGTTGTTACTAAAAATTATAAAATAAACAAATAGTTATAGCATGTATAAGCCTCTCCAAATGGTAAACAATGCTATAGGGGAGGAGTATAATGCATAACTATCGAATCGTGCTATTTGATTTAGACGATACATTGCTCGATTTTAGAAAAACTGAAGAAGTGTCGTTACAGAAAGGAAGAGCTAGTTAATACAAGGTTCAGTGTTTTCTTTCATGAATATGGTATCGAAGTGAATGGTATTGAAATGAATAAGGAGTATAATAGTTATTTAAAAGATAACTATTATCTTATTGAAGGTGCCTTTGCCATTGTAAAAAAATTATCGAAACAATATTCTTTATATATAGTAACAAACGGAGATGATCAAACCCAAATAGAACGAATACAATTTTCTGGACTAGCTCCTTTTTTAAAGAATGTTTTATTTCAGAAAGAGTAGGGTTTCCGAAGCCAAAAAAGGAATTTTTTAATTATGTATTTTCGAACATAGAAAATTTCAATAAAGATGAAACGATATTAATCGGAGACTCTTATCATGCAGATATTGTTGGAGGACATATTGCCGGCATTGACACGTGTTGGTTTAATCCTCAATCAAAGGAAAGAGAAGGGGATGTTCATCCTACATATGAAATTCGAAAGTTAGATGAGTTGTATTCAATATTAAAAGGTGCGTCTGAAAAGTGAGTAAGACGCACCTTTAATATTTGTATTATTATTTTCCAGCTTTTCTGCGAACTGTTACTGTTTCTCCACCAATTCCCCAGTTATCCGTATCCACTTCATCAATAACAACAACTGTCGTTTCTGGGTTTTTCCCTAAAACATCTACTAGCAATTGAGTAGCCCCTTTAATTAATTCTGCTTTCTTTTCTGGTGTTACATTTTCATTCGTAATTTTAATGTTTACGTATGGCATAATTCTCTTCTCCCTTTCTTTTTTCATATTTTAATCCACTAATGAGACA
>JAAYHP010000499.1 GCA_012735355.1 Lysinibacillus sp.
GGAAAATATTCAACACTATAAGCGGAGTACGTTGCGCAGTCAGATGGCCTTTGTGTTACAAGATCCCTTTTTATTTGAAGCTACCGTTCTTGAAAATATTCGGTATGGCAGACTGAATGCGACGGATGAAGAAGTGATGGAGGCTAGCAAAAAAGCGAATGCCCATGAGTTTATTATGAAGTTACCAGAAGGATATCACACGGTGTTAAAGGCGGATGGTAGCGAAATATCCCAAGGGCAGAAGCAGTTATTATCCATTGCAAGAGCTTTTGTCGCTGATCCATCTATTTTATTGTTAGATGAAGCGACGAGCAACATCGATACGGTGACGGAAAGAAAGATTCAAGAGGCGCTAGAGGAGTTAATGAAAGGGCGCACAAGCTTTGTCATTGCCCATCGCTTAAATACGGTGCGTAATGCAGATATGGTGCTGGTATTGCAAGAAGGAACTATTGTAGAGTCCGGTACGCAAAAAGAGTTGCTTGATAAGAATGGCATTTATGCTAGCATGTTAAAACAATCCGGGGGAGCTGTCTCGTAAAGAGACGGCTTTTTCTTATTTGTGCAGATGGATGGATTGCTAAAAATAGGCTCATTTTTAAAGAAAATAAAGCAAAGTTGGTGAAAAAGAGTGGACAGCGTAATTTATGGGAAAGTGCCAAACCTTATTGCAGTGGGGCAAAGCTTTGTCTACAATGGAAAAGGAACGTCATAGATCGGAGAATTTGTTATGAATATTGCATTTATACAAGAGTCATTACCCATCGATGAAGAAACATATCAAGAAATTGAATCTTTATCCCAATACGGGATGGAATTGGACCAGTGTGCTTATTATGCCGCTTTAAATTTATCCCTTTTACAAAAATCCTATAGTCGCGGTTTTTGCATCCTTGCGTATGATGAGGAGACGGATCGACTAGTAGGTGTAATTACAGCGGTAGATAAAATTGGGTTAAATACATATGAATGGTCTATGCTTGTAGATCCGATGTATCGGAAAGCAGGTATTGACGAAGCGTTGCTTAGTGTGCTAAGCAAAGGATTTAAAGAGCGACATGCCATTGGAGAGTTAGTAGTACTGCTTGAAAATGATATGTACGGTCGGAAAATTATTGAAAAGTATGGATATACGTATAGCTTTTCAGAGGCAACTTTTGAAGCAACAGCGGAAACGAGAGAACTTCATCATTTAGTGAATATAAGACCTTTTGAAGAATCGACAGATGTAGAGTCTTTAATTGTTATTTTTAGAGAAGCGTTTGGGGATTTGCGGGAAGAAACGATTGAGCTACTTGAAATGAGTAAGCAGATTCCTGGAAGGATTACTTGGGTTGCTGAATTGAATGGGGAAGTTGTTGGTACGGTGACGACTGCAAAGGATGGCGACGGGCAATGGGTCACTTCTTTAGCGGTGCATCCGTTGCATCAACGAAAAGGTGTAGCAACAGCATTATTGAACTGGGTAAAAGACTATACTTATCGTAATGGCGACAAGAGAGTTTTGCTAGAAGTGGAAATTGAAAATGAAGAAGCTCTTTCTCTTTATCAAAAAATAGGATTTAAGAAAGCTCTACAAATCGATTTTTATGTGTTCGAAGGATGATTTGAAAAAGTTTATGATGAGAGTCCACAATAATCTTTGTGGGCTTTTTTGTGCGTTCAATATTGAAAATGCTTCAATAATGAATTGAATCAGCGAATTGTTATTGGAATTTGTTATAATACTTTATTGGGTATATAAAGTGAAAGATATTCGAATAAAGGATGAATTTATAAATGGAAATGGAAAAAGAGATGACGCCATTAAAGTTAATGTGGCAAATGACTCGTCCACATACGTTAACGGCCACCTTTGCGCCGATTATTTTAGGTACAGTAATGGCGCTTTATGATACAAAGATTGACTGGTTATTGTTTATAGCGATGATGATAGCCTGTTTAGCCCTTCAAATCGCAACGAATTTATTTAATGAGTATTATGATTTTAAGCGCGGGCTTGATACAGAAGAATCTGTCGGCATTGGTGGAGGGATTGTTCGTCACGGATTGAAGCCGCAAAATGTATTAACCGTTGCGGTTCTTTTATACGTATTTGCAGCGATCGTCGGTGTGTACATATGTGCTAATTCGAGTTGGTGGTTAGTGGTAGTTGGGTTGGTAGGTATGGCAATTGGCTATTTATATACAGGTGGCCCGCTACCGATCGCTTATACTCCTTTTGGTGAATTGTTTGCAGGATTGTCAATGGGAACAGCTTTCGTATTAATTGCATACTTCATCCAAACGGGAGACGTGACGCTGTTGTCTTTGCTGCTTTCTATTCCGTCAGGGATTTTAGTTGGTGGCATTAATATGGCAAACAATATTCGGGATATTGAGGAAGATAAAAAAGGCGGTAGAAAGACGTTAGCTATTTTAATAGGTCGAGCCAGCGCTGTAAAGTTACTTGCGGTAAGCTTTATTATTTCTTATGTGTGGATTCTTGCTCTAGTTGTTCTTGGTAGTATTAGTCCATGGGCATTAGTCGTGTTTTTAAGTGGGAAAAAGCCTTTTGAAGCGATTCAAGGTTTTCAAAAGGGAGAGAAGGAACCTCAATTCATGCGTGTAGCGATGAAATCCACAGCGATGACAAATACAATTTTTGCTTTTCTACTCTCTGTAGGATTGTTCATCGGATATATTTTCTAAAGTGATTAGAGAGAGGGATGGTGCTTCATAAGTAAACGTACTTGTGGGGCATTGTGTTGATAAAAAATTCGAAATTAATAGACACGGCAGAAAGTTCAGTGTAATTTTTAATTGATAATATTATATTGTGAAAACAGTAGTGAATTAAATTTAAAAAAGAGTTGATATATTTTGTATAAGAAATTTAGAAGCAACTTATTACTACTGCTAACTATATTTGCCTTAATTATTATATTGTTTCTTTCCTACATTGATATGAAACGGAATAATAGTCAACTGAAGGAAAATTATATTGAACGAATTACTTTAGCAGAAATGAATGTTAAAACCGCCTTAACCCATTGGAATGAAGAGTATAAGTTATTAGATTATCAAGTTGCTGAGCAAATGTATGTAAATTCATTAGTGTTACTAGACAAATATAATGATAATCCTAACTTTGAAACGTGGGATTTTGATGAGTTAAAACAACAATTTGGAATGGATGTTTATGTCATTAATAAAGAAAATACAGTTATCTATTCCAGCTTTAAACCGGATATTGGGTTGGACTTTAATGAGTGTTGCGAATCCTTTTCAAAGTTATTAACGGAACGAAGGGAAAAGGGTGAGTTTGTTCATGATGTAATTGATTTACAGAAAGATGTAGGTGAGTTAAAAAAGTTTAGTTATATGCCGACTGAAGATGGTGAATATATTCTTGAGTTGAGTTACGAATTAGAAAAAGATCCAGCATTTAAAAAGTTTGGATTCGTTACAGTGATGAATGAATTAAAAGGGAATTATCCTTTTATTAAAAGTGTGTCCATTTTTAATGAAGATTACTATGAATTCTATCGGGAAAAAATTGATAGTTTACGTTCTTCTAATAACAGGTCTTGTGAGTGGCTTGATACTTCTTCTACTATGAAAGAGAACAACTATATGTTGCTAAATTGTTCCGAGAAGGATCATTCCACTAAAGTAGTTGCTATTGTATACGACAATGGGACAATTGTAAAAGCGTTAGAAGAGAGCTTATTGTACTTTTATTTACAAGTAGTTGGAGCGTCTATTGTCGCTGTAGGTTTAATCATTTTTATTTTTAAAATTATAAAAAAACCGTTATACTTAGCCTTTCACGATCGTTTAACAGGATTAAAAAATAGAGCGGCTTTTGAAAATGAAGTTCAACGGTTATTAGAATACAGTCATAGGAAATTTGGAATGCTATTATTGGATTTTGATAATTTTAAAAGAATTAATGACACGTTAGGGCATGGGTATGGGGATTTGTTTTTAAAGTTCGTTGCGGAATATATTCAGTCCATGCTTCCAGAAAAGGCGCTTTTCGCTCGATTCGGTGGAGATGAGTTTATCATTCTATTTAAAGATATAATGAATCGAGTGGAAATGGAGCTGCTAGCGAATAAATTGATTCAATCTTTTAAAAAGCCACAAGAAAGTGACGTGCAATCAGAATTATTTAAAAAAGGATTTCAAATTATACGCCAATGTAATGTCACTTTAAGCATTGGTGGTGCGATGTATCCGAATGATGGTAAAGACGGAGAAACCCTTTATAAAAAATCGGATATGGCATTGTATTATTCGAAAGAACACGGGAAATGTAAATATACTTATTGTAAAGAGTGTATGAAAGAAAAGGATTGATTAGAAAATGAGGTTGGGACATATAGCTAATTTAATTAAGAATCAGTGAAGAAGCATAGTAAAAAAATGATATGCAACGAAAATTGATTGGAGTGACGGGGCGACTCCAACGGGAACAGCCC
>JAAYHP010000500.1 GCA_012735355.1 Lysinibacillus sp.
GAATTAAGCATTGGGAATTCTTTTAAAGCTTGAGCGATCGCATTAATAAAAAAGGCAAAGTAAGTAATATTAAATCCTTCTTGTTGTTGAAATTGCTTTTTAATGGAATCCCGATAGTTGACTAAATTTGTCACATCCACATCCATCATCATCCAAGCATGGGGGATTTCCTGTTTACTTCTGACCATATTATTAGCAATCGTACGGCGAAGGGCAGTGATTGGTATTTCAATATCCCCTATACTTTTCACTGTTTCTACCGATTTTTCCTTTCGAACTTCCGAAATTGTTACATCGCTCTCTGGTATTGATGGAGTTTTCTCTTCAACAGCGGGAACATTGTTTTCTTTTCGATCATCAATGTAACGTAATACGTCCTTTCTTGTGATTCGACCGTTCAACCCAGTTCCAATGATTTCGTTTAAGTCAACGTTATGTTCATTCGCAAGTTTTATAACTGCTGGAGAATAGCGATTTTTTTGTTTCGGAACTAACTCGCCGTAAGTAGGGCGATTCATTTTTACTTCTACCGCGCTTTTACTTGCATTGCGAATCGCTTCACTAATATTTGTAGATTCTTTTTCCTTCCCGACTTCAATCGTACAAATGACCGTTCCAACCGAGTATGTTTCTCCTTCTTTCCCAATGATTTCTTGGATTGTTCCTGAAAAGGAGGATGGTATTTCAGCATTTACTTTATCGGTTATAACTTCCGCTATCGGCTCATATTTATTAACCCAATCTCCTGGCTTAACTAACCATTTTTCAATGGTTCCTTCGGTAACGCTTTCACCGAGTTGATGCATAATGATTTTTTCAAAGGTCACAAGAAATCCCCCCTTAAAACGCGGCTAATTCTCTCATCGCTCGTTCGATTTTTTCAGGATTGATCATGAAAAATCTCTCCATCGTAGGAGCATAAGGCATCGCAGGCACATCTGGTCCTGCCAACCTCATAATCGGTGCATCAAGTTCAAATAAACAATACTCCGCAATGATCGCTGCCACTTCGCTCATTACACTTCCCTCTTTATTATCTTCCGTAACGAGGAGGACTTTTCCAGTGCGGCTAGCTGCTTCAATAATAGCTTCTTTATCTAATGGATAAACCGTTCGTAAATCTAAAATATGGGCTTCGATACCATCATCACGGAGCCTCTCAGCTGCTTGAATTGCATAATTAACAGCTAAACCATAAGTGATGACGGTAATATCGTCACCTTCTCTTTTCACATCTGCCTTACCAATCGGTAATACGTAATCATCCAGCGGGACTTCCCCTTTTATTAATCGATATGCTCGTTTATGTTCGAAAAATAATACCGGGTCTTCATCACGGATGGCAGCTTTGAGCAAACCTTTTGCATCATAAGGTGTCGATGGAATGACAATTTTGAGTCCCGGGGTATTAGCAAAATAAGCTTCCACCGATTGAGAATGATACAGTGCTCCATGGATTCCTCCACCATACGGAGCCCGGATGACGAGCGGACAATTCCAGTCATTGTTGGAGCGATAGCGAATTTTTGCAGCTTCTGAAACAATTTGATTAAATGCAGGCATAATGAAATCTGCAAATTGCATTTCTGCTATTGGACGCATCCCTACCATGGCAGCTCCAATAGCTACTCCCGCAATAGCGCTTTCCGAAAGGGGTGTATCAAGGACCCGCGCTTCACCAAACTGTTCATATAAACCTTGGGTCGCTTTAAACACTCCTCCTTTTAAACCAACATCTTCACCTAAAATAAATACCCGTTCATCTCTTTCCATTTCTTCTTTCATCGCTAATGTGATTGCCTCAATAAAGGACATAACTGCCATCTCAACTCTCCCCTTCCCAATATACATATTTCAGTGCATGTTCTGGGGGAGCATAAGGGGCATTTTCCGCGTATTCAGTCGCATCATCTACAATTGCCATTACTTTTCTGTTCAATTCATCTAGCAATTCATTTGTAGCTACGTTTATTTCAATTAAATAATCAGCGAATAATCTTATTGGATCATTTGCCTTTCCTTCTTCTAATTCTTCTTTCGTTCGATAAGCACGATCATCATCATCGGATGAATGACTTGTTAATCGGAATGTCACCGCTTCAATTAAACTTGGTCCTTCTCCATTTCTTGCTCGATTCACAGCCTCTTTCATGGCTTCATAAACTGCTAGCGGATTTTTCCCATCGACAGAAAACCCGTGCATTCCGTAACCAAGGGCTCGGTCTACAATTTTCCCCCCCAACTGTTTTTCAACGGGAACAGAAATTGCATATTGGTTATTTTCTACCATAATAATGACTGGCAATTTATGAACACCTGCAAAGTTTGCTCCTTCATGAAAATCTCCTTGGTTTGTAGAACCTTCACCCAATGTTACAAAAGAAACATAATCTTCATTTCGCATCTTCCCCGCTAATGCGACTCCAACAGCGTGGGGAATTTGCGTAGCAACTGGGGAAGAGCCAGTTAAAATTCGTTTTGCTTTATACCCGAAATGTCCCGGCATTTGTCTACCGCCAGAATTCGGGTCTTCCGCCTTGGCAAAAGCCGATAACATAATATCTCGGGGTGTCATACCAAAATGCAACACCACACCTAAATCTCGATAATAAGGCGCAATATAATCTTTTGTTGTGTCTAGTGCAAAAGCTGCCCCAACTTGGGCTGCTTCTTGCCCTTGACATGAAATAACGAAAGGAATTTTTCCAGCACGATTCAACAGCCACATTCTTTCGTCAAGCCTTCTTGCAAGCAACATCGTTTCATACATTTGTAACAGGTCACTATCGGCTAGGCCTAATTTTGCATGAAGTATTTCCGTCATATCCCACTCCCCTTTCCTACATTCCGAAATGTCGATTAAAAATGCAGAGCTTTACTATCAACAGCTAAAGCAGCTTCAAAGAGGCTTTCACTTAATGAAGGATGAGGATGAATCGTCTCACTGATTTCCCAAGGTGTTGCATTTAAAAGCATGGCAAGAGCCGATTCAGAAATCATGTCCGTTGCATGGGGACCAATGATATGAACACCTAATAAATCATCGTTTTCACGATCGGCAATCATTTTTACGAAACCTTCCTGCTCTCCATACACAACCGCTTTCCCTATTCCTTTAAATGGAAAAGTTCCAACTTTAATATCATATCCTAAGTCTTTAGCGGATTGTTCCGTTAAACCTACACTAGCAACTTCAGGATAAGCGTAAATACACCGAGGTACATGTAGAGAATTAAAAGTTTTTCTTTCCCCAGTAGCGATATGTTCTACCGCTATAATACCTTCTCTACTGGCAACGTGAGCCAGTTGCAATCCCCCGATACAGTCTCCTATAGCATAAATATGCTTTTCTTTCGTTTGATACACATCATTCACTCTTATAAAGGAGCTTTCGATTTCAATCTCCGTATTTTCCAATCCAACATTTTCAATATTCCCAATTCTGCCGATAGAAATAAGCATTTTATCCGCTTCAAATTGTCGCTCTTCACCATTAACTTTCGCTGTAATTTGTACGGAATTTTCAAGGGTTTTTATGGACTGTTGAAGTATTTCTGCTTGAGTAATCACTTCAATTCCTCGTTTTGTTAGCTGCTTTGTCATTTCTTTTGAAATCGCTTTGTCTTCTGTTTGTAAAATATGTTACCCATACTCTAAAAGCGTTACTTTCACACCAAAATCCCTTAAACAAGAAGCCCATTCGCCACCAATAACACAACCACCGCCGATGATGATAGATGACGGAAGTTCTTCCATTTCCAATAATTGATCAGAATTTACAACTCGATTACCATCGAATTCAATATGCTCCAATCTGCTTGGTTTTGAGCCGGTTGCAATAATAATATTTTTCGGCAGGAGCATTTCATTTTCCGATCCATCATTCATTTCAATAGACACTGTTCCTCCTGCCATTGGGGAAAAAATAGATGGCCCTAAAAGCCTTGCTGTGCCATAAAAACAATCAATTTTTCCTTTTTTCATTAAGCTTTGAATTCCTTCGTGTAGCTGTTGAATATTTGATTGCTTACGCTTTTGAATTTGTTGTAAATTCAAATGAATATGCGAAAGCTCCACCCCAAATTCCGTTGCCCGTTGAGCTTCTCGATACATTTCAGCACTTCTTAAAAAGGTCTTTGTTGGTATACACCCTTTATGAAGACAAGTTCCTCCCAGCTTTTCCTTTTCAACGATTGCTGTGCGGAGTCCAAGTTGGGCTGCTCGAATGGCAGCCACATACCCTCCTGTTCCACCACCTATAATGACTAAATCGTATTCTCGAGCCAAAAACCATCCCCCCCTGGTTAAAATATGAACTAAATTCTTCTGCTTAAAATATTTTTCTCATTGCGCAAAAATTGCTTTCTCGATTGTAATACTTTGTTAATTCGCTCTTCTGCTAAACGATTAGCAGCTAAATACGTAGGAATTTTTTCGTCTCGGGAAATTTCAAATATTTTTGTTAAATTATCGTAAATCGTTTCTACTCGTTTCATTGCCCGTTCTCGGTTATAACCGTATAATTCATCGGCAACATTAATAACACCACCAGCATTGATGACATAATCAGGAGCATAGACAATGCCTTTTTCATAAAGGATTTGACCATGTCGGGATTCTTTTAGCTGGTTATTCGCAGATCCTGCAATCACCTTTGCTTTTAATTGGGGAATGGTGTCGTCATTAATAATGGCTCCAAGGGCACAAGGTGAGAAAATATCAACATCTTGACTATAAATTTCATTCGGTTCAACCGCCTCAGCGCCAAAGTCTTTTACAACCCGTTCTACCGCTTTAGGATTAATATCTGTCACAATCAACTTTGCACCTTCACGATGTAAATATTCACACAAAGTATATGCAACATTCCCTAACCCTTGGACAGCGATTTTTCTCCCTTTTAAACTTTCATCTCCAAAGGCTTCTTTTGCGCTCGCTTTAATGCCTAAATATACTCCGTAAGCGGTTACAGGAGAAGGATTACCGGAAGAACCGAACGTTGGAGAGATACCTGTTACATAATCCGTTTCTTCATAAATTAAATCCATATCTTGAACAGTCGTCCCTACGTCTTCTGCCGTAATATAGCGACCGTTTAAACTTTGAATGTATCTTCCTAATGCACGAAACATTTCTTCATTTTTATCTTTCGAAGGATCACCGATGATGACTGTTTTTCCACCACCAAGATTTAATCCGCTTACCGCATTTTTATAAGTCATGCCACGAGCAAGTCTTAAAGCATCCTCAATCGCCTCTTCTTCCGATTGATAAGGCCACATGCGGGCTCCACCTAACGCAGGTCCTAATGTGGTATCATGAATAGCAATAATTGCTTTTAGCCCTGAATTTTTATCATGACAAAAAACAAGCTGTTCATAGCCATACTTTTCCATGTACTTAAAGATTTCCATCAACATACCTCCCGCTAAAATGAACAATATATTTCTAC
>JAAYHP010000501.1 GCA_012735355.1 Lysinibacillus sp.
ATATTAATAAGGATTATTCTTTTTTAATTGAAGACCGAGTGTATAAAGTGGTTGAAGCTGGAAAAATCCAAAACAGTTCTTCACTACAAGGACTTTATCTCAGATCATATGTGCTTCGTCAAAGTGAAGAAGATATAGAAAATCTATTTGAACAAAGAAAAATAGTTTCAGAAACACTTAAAGAGATTGAACATTTATTTCTAAGTTCATCAATGCAAGAGCAAATTCTCACTTTAAAAGAACAACAAGAGTTATATAACAAATATGCTAACCAAGTTATTAACTATGTAGATAATAACCAAATCGACCAAGCAAATGATGTGTTATTTAATTATGCAGTGCCAGCTAACTTGGCTATTCAGGATGCCATTAATACGATTGTTAATTTCCAAACTGAACAAATGGATTCCACAAAACAAGCTACCACTGCAAGTGCAAATACGAGTAAATTATTACAAATTGTAATTGCCGTTATTGCATCAATTGTTTCGATTCTTTTAGCTATTTTTATTATTAGAAATATTACAGTTCCTTTAAATCGTTTAACAAATGCCACTAAAGTATTAGCAACTGGTGATCTTCGTGAGGAAGATATTGTTGTAAATACTAAGGATGAAATTTATGATCTTGCTCATGTTTTTAATACAATGAAACATAACTTAACAAATTTAATTAGCAATGTTTCATTAAACGTTTCCAATACAACTGCTGCAGCGGAACAATTGGCTTCAAGTACTGATGAAATTACCGTAGCTTCTCAAGAGGTAGCAAAATCGGTAGAAATCCTTGCTAATAGCGGTACAAAAGCTGCTACAACTGGTCAAGAATGTGCAGATGCTACAGATGATACAGCTAAAGGAGTTAGCCGAATCGCCGAAGCAGCACAACTATTACTCGAACAAACTTTAAATACTCAATCCATTGCTACAGTAGGTGGTCAAACCCTACAAACGGTAGAAGAACAAATGTCATTGATTCAAAAATCTTCCTATGAAACAAGGGAAAAAATTAAGCAATTAAGTAGTCATTCTGCGGAAATTGAAAATATTACGAATGTCATTACTACTATTACAGAGCAAACTAATCTATTAGCCCTTAATGCAGCTATCGAAGCAGCTCGGGCTGGAGAGCATGGTAAAGGTTTTGCCGTTGTTGCAGACGAAGTTCGAAAGCTAGCGGAGGAGTCGAAAAACTCCGCTCAACAAATTGTTGGTCTAACATCTCAAATTCAAGTAGGTACGAAAGAAGTAGAGGAAAGTGTGAACATTACAGTTCAAAATGTTGATATAGGTGTAGAAGACTTACATGACGCTCAATCATCCTTTAACGACATCTTCAGTGCCATTACAACGATGACTGAACAAATCGAGGAAATTTCTGCTTCCACTGAAGAAATTTCTGCCGGAACGCAAGAAGTGGCAGCCTCTGTTTCAGAAATGGCCAATTTAGCAGGCTCTGCTTCAGAACAAGCAAATATAGTATATGCCTCTGTTGAAGAACAAACAGCGAGCTTAAACGAAATTAATGACGTTGCAAAAGATTTAAGTGATGAAGCTCGTAAACTACAAGAAGAAATACAGCTATTTAAGATTTAATATTTCGGTTCAACACGTCTCTATACTAAAGCTGTAGCAACATAATTAAAGCAAATGGTTGTGGCTTCAAAATTGTAATAATAGAAAAAGCAGACGGTCTATTAGAGGTGCGATAAAGCACTGCTAAAACGTCTGCTTTTTATTTAAAGGATAATGAATTGATTAAATTTTAACAGCTACATTTTGCAACTATCGGAATCCTTTTGATCCATTACTTTGGAGAAACAAGGATTTTGATTTGTTCTTTATCGTTGACTAATGTTTCAAAGCCTTCTGGTACAATATCGTCAATTTGAATACGTTTTGTAATTAATTTCTCAGCTGGGAAGTAACCTTTTGTCATTAAATTCATAACAGCTGGGAAAACGTCACGGTATGCAATGGATCCTTTTAAACTACGTTCTGATAGTACAACATTGTTTGGTTGGAAGGATGCCTCTTTTTCCCAAATGGAAACAATCATTGTTTCACCTTCAAATTTAGTTGAATCAATCGCTTGTTGTAATACGGCTGGAACACCTGTAACTTCGAATGCTACATCCGCACCACCGTTTGTAAGCTCTTGAATTTTAGCAGCAACATCATCTACTTCAGCAGGATTAATAACTGCAGTAGCTCCAAGCTCTAAAGCTTTTTCCCCGCGTTGTTTTGATAATTCCACTGCATAAATTTCTGAAGCGCCGGATGCTTTTAGTGCTTCCACTACTAGTAATCCGATTGGTCCAACACCAAATACTACCGCTTTATCTCCAGCTTTAAATTTACTTATACGAACTGCATGTAATGCTACTGCTGCTGGCTCTACTAAAGCCCCTTGCTCTAATGTTAAACCTTCTGGCATTTTATGAACCCAGCGTTCATCAACTACTGTATATTCAGAGAAGCCTCCGCCTCCACCAGATAGACCATGGAACCCTAAGTGTTTACAAATATTATATTTCCCTTGTAAGCAGGCTGGACATTTACCACAAGCTAAAATTGGTTCTACTACTACTTGATCACCAACTTTTACGCTGTTTACACCTTCACCCACTTCTACAACTGTTCCGGAAAATTCGTGGCCCATAACAATTGGTGCGACTTCTTTACTTACCTCATGCGGTTTATCCACCGGAACAAAAATTGGACCTGCAACATATTCATGAAGATCGCTTCCACAAATCCCCGTCCATGCAACTTGAATTTTCACACGGCCTAGTGTTACTTGAGGTTCTTCAATGTTTTCTACACGAATATCTTTTGCTTTGTACCAAAGTGCTGCTTTCATCATTATCACTCCATCTAAGAATTTACTAAAAATAGCAACAACTAACTTATACTATTCTACTAAAAATATAGAGTGAATATTATATGAATATAATTTAGATATAATGTTAAATTTTTTTATTTTATTTTAAAACTTATTGATTTTTATAAAATTATGTGAATCAATTTCATAAATCATAGTTTTTCTGAAGTATAGAGTACCCCTATACTAAAAACTTCGTTTTTTTTTTAATTATGCAACTTGGTTTTGTTGCTGTAATAAAGCATTGATTCGATCAACTGCTAGTTTGCAGGTATTATAAATTAACGTCACCAGATTGAAATGCATTTTTGCTTTCTTTCCTGTA
>JAAYHP010000053.1 GCA_012735355.1 Lysinibacillus sp.
CTTTCGCATCTTCTAACATTTCTAAATCTTCAAAGGCACGGTCTGCCAGGAGAGGGTTTTCAAGTAGTTCGTAATAATTCCAAAGCATATAACCGAAAATGTTCTCCCATAAAGTAAGGGGAGAGATCGTCGTCGTTTGCCTGAGTTGCATAATAATTTGGTGGGCTTCATAAAGAAGTTTAGAAATGACATATTCTCGTTCCCCATCTTCCACATAACGAAAATCCGTTGGCGTAATAAATGTGCTGAGGGTATCAATTCCGTATTCATGCACATGGGAATAACGCACGTCTTCTAACTTTCCGTCCCAAATTAAATCGTAGGCACAAAGAAAATAAAATTGGCTAGCAACAAACATTCCATAACGGCGCTCGAAGTGGGAAATTGCTGCAGCTTCTGTCCCCGCCTTAGTAATTGCCATCATCAATTTTAAAAAATCAGGTAAATAAAACTCTTTATGTAGGTTTTCTAAAGTAAATAGAGGATTTCTAGGTTCTTCTGTATATATGCTATAAGAATTAAGAAAATTTAGCTGTTCATAAGTTAAGGCTGGCATGAAATCACCTCGTTTTTGATATTTCTGTTTTTATGGAGTAGGTGAAGATGAATTTTTCCTTTTTCCGAGTATCGTCGTGTGATAGCTATGAAGCAACATTCCTCCAATTATAATAATAAGACCTATAAGGGCAATTGGATCTGGAATAGGAATACTTAGAAGAATCATTTCACCGATGATGACAAATACGACTTCCATCGATTGGGTTGCTTCAACTCCAGCTAGTTTTCCTTGATGATCTCTTACTCGGTCTGTCGCAATAAAGAATAAAACGGTTGCAATAACGCCGGAACTAACGGCTACAATAAAGGATTGCACAATTTGACTCCAAGATGGAAGGCCAACTGTAAAAGTCGCAATCGTTGCGAGAAGTATCCAAGCTGGCATGGTAGCGATCGTCATGCCGAGAACTCGCTCATATGTATCGATTCGTCCGCTACATAACTCCATCATTTTGCGATTTCCTAGCGGGTAGCAAAAGGCAGCGATGATGACAGGAACGATTCCTAAAAGCAAGTTATCAGTGGTTACTGTTTTCGCTTGTGGCACTTGGATAAGTATGATTCCGACTAATATAATGCTAGAAATGAATAAGGACGTTAACGGTATTTTTTGGCGAATTACTTTATTATCAATCACGGTAACAAATAGCGGTGCAAGGAGAACTCCTGCAACAATCGTAAATTGCCACGTTCCTGAAACGAGCCAGCCAGGACCATAAGCGGCAGCGAAAGTAAGAGGTGCATAAAAGAGTACAAATCCGACAAAGCTCCATAGAAACCATTTTGATAGGTTTTGCTTCATTTCATGTTGCAAATTTTTAAAGCCTGTGCGGTAGAAAACGATTGCTAATAAAAAGGGGAGCATAAAGAAATATCGTAACGATGAACTCCATAACCAACTTCCGCCGTCAAGCTCCATGGATCGATTTAAAATAAAAGTTACCGCAAAAAATAGAGCGGCCAGAATGCCAAGAGCGATTTCTTTCATTTTATAAACCTACTTTCGTTTTAATAGAATGAAAGCATATTTTGAGTCGAATAATATATAAACAATAGTATCAAAGCGTAGCGCAGAAAAATAAAGTTGGGACTAACAAGTATTTAGTTAGTAGCTAAAAGAAAATTGATTGGAGTGACGGGTCGAGTGCCTCTGTCGCTTCGCTTTCGAGGCAATTTATCTGTGACGAAAACGAAGTGACAGTTACAATTTATCTGTGGCGAAAAGCAGAGCCTTCCAGCGGGCTGAGGCCACGCCCGCGGAAAGCGCCCCCGGAACGCAAATCAATTTTCGTTATATATATTGTCCCATCATAATTTTATTTTCCTTCAGCTTCGAAAGCTTTTGCGATTTCGATGATGACTTTTGTTGCTAGCTCCATTGTTTCAGCCGATACAAATTCAAATTTACCGTGCATGTTTTCCCCACCAGCAAAAATATTCGGTGTCGGAAGCCCCATATACGAAAGTTGAGAACCATCTGTTCCCCCACGAATTGGCTCGATAATTGGAGTAATATTTAAATTTTCCATCACACGTTTTGCAATATCTACAATCTCCATTACCGGTTCAATTTGTTCCCTCATATTGTAATATTGATCTTCCAATTCAACAGTAATTGCATCTTCACCATACTCTTCTTTAATACGTTGTTCAACAGTTCGGAAATAAGCTTTTTTCGCTTCGAATTTTTCCCGGTCGTGATCGCGAATAATATAGGAAAGAGTAGCTTCTTCGATAGAACCATTGAAATTCATTAAATGAATAAACCCTTCATATCCTTCCGTTTTTTCCGGAACTGCATCTTGTGGCATAAAGTTATGAAATTTAATCGCCATCGTAATTGCATTCACCATTTTATCTTTAGCAGCACCAGGATGTACGCTCGTACCACGAGTAATTACTTTTGCTCCAGCAGCATTAAAGCTCTCATATTGTAATTCTCCTAAAGGACCACCATCCATTGTATAAGCAAAATCCGCACCAAAAGCTTCTACATCAAATTTATGAGGACCGCGTCCGATTTCTTCATCAGGTGTGAAGGCAACGCGAATTTTTCCGTGTTTTATTTCAGGATGTTCTACTAAATATTCCATTGCCGTCATAATTTCAGCAATCCCTGATTTATCATCGGCACCGAGAAGAGTTGTGCCGTCTGTTGTAATAAGTGTATCACCTACATAATTTTTCAAATTTGGGAAGTAGGTAGGTGACATGACTAACTCATCGTTGAGTTGAATATCACCGCCATCATAATTGTCGATTCGTTTTGGATTAACATTCGCACCTGAAAAATCTGGCGATGTATCGACATGAGCTAAAAATCCAATGGTTGGTACTTCTTTTTCTGTATTTGCTGGTAAAGTTGCAAAAAGGTAGCCATTTTCATCTAAAGTAACTTCTGTTAAGCCAATCTGTTCTAATTCTTCTTTTAACATATTTAATAAATCGAATTGTTTTTTCGTAGAAGGAGTAGTGGAGCTTTCAGGATCTGATTGGGTATCGACTTTCGCGTATCGAATCAATCGTTCAATTACCTTTTCTTTCATGAATTTGCCTCCTTAATTTTGATTGTTTATATTGTATCATTTTTCCTTTTATAACTAGAGTTATTTGCTACAGCTAAAAAAGTATACAATATGGTGAGTGTAAAAATACCAAAAAGCACCATACTTAATTTTGAAACTTAAGGCTTACTCCATCCGTAGAACAGAATAAGGAAGGTGAAGAGAATGACACAACTTTTATTAACAACTTTAATTTTTTCGATAGTTACAACGATTTTAGTTGTTCCGATATCCAAAAAACTACCGAAAGAGGAACAATTATCGACGAAGCAATTATTTCAATCACTAATTTTTGTTTTGATTGCTAGTTTTATCGTCTATACAGCTTTCATATATTTAACGAAAATCGATTTACACTGGACGATTTTCATCTATGTTTTGCCGATTATTTTATTAGTAGGAGCTCTATCAACGAGTGGGGCAGAACAAAAAATCAAGAATTTTCTGTTTTTCATTAGTTTAATAGGGATTGTATATATGTTTGCTGCTCCATTATTTAATGCCAATGAGAAGTACGAGTCGGCAAAAATGGAGGAAAAGATAGAAATTGAACCTTTTGATGAATCGAAAACACCAGCGAGTGTGCCTCCACATTTTGCGGAAAATAAAATGAAAAAAGCTTTTGGGCAAGTGCCGAACACAAGCTACTATGAACTTGGTAATTTGCAAATTCAAAAGGTAAATGGTGAGTTTGTATA
>JAAYHP010000502.1 GCA_012735355.1 Lysinibacillus sp.
GTTTGATTTGTAGTGCAGAAAATAGCAAATGGGAAATATTAGATTTCAATTTAAAGGAATGCTTATGCAATTGTTCAATTGTTTTCAAAGGTAATTGTAAAATTTCTTCCCAACATTTTTTAAACAATAATGCTGTTGCCATCGCATCTTGATCTGCGCGATGGGCACTGTCTAAAGGTATATTTAAATCGCTTGCCAAATCCCCTAATTTATAACTTAAAGACATAGGGAAAAGAATTTTTGAAAGCTCGACAGTATCGATCGTTTTCCCTCTCCATCTTGGTAGCCCTGCCCGTTTAAACTCTTCTTGTAAAAAAGATAAATCAAAGTCTGCATTATGGGCTACAAAGATTGCACCTTCTAACATTTCGTATATGTCTTCCGCATAACATTCGAAGGGAAAGGCATCTTCTACATCTTGATTCGTAATGTTTGTTAAATCTTGAATAAAAAAGGGAATGGACTTTCCGGGGTGGATGAAGGTTGTAAAAGTCTTTTCAACAGTCCAATTTTTCATCATGATCATTGCGATTTGGATCATTCGGTCTCCTTCTTTTGGAGAATGTCCCGTCGTTTCCAAATCGACGATCACATATTTTTGGTTATCCATTTGTTTCTCAACTCACATTTATTGTTATAAGCGCATTTTATCACACAATGAAGGGCAAGGTCATCCATAACTAAATGTTGTTTAAAATAAAAAAGCGAAAGGGAGAAAACATCCCTTTCACTTATTTATCGCAACTACATATGAATTCCTTTCCAAAATACTGCTTTAGCCGCATCTCCAATATGTTCGCTCTTTGTTGGGTGTGGGAAAATAATTTTCCCTAAATCTTCAGCAGTTCCACCTGCTACTTTTGTTGCTAACATTGAGTTGAGAATTTCCGTTGCGCCATCACCAACAACACAAGCACCTAAAATGCTATTATCTTTTTTGCTAGAAATGAATTTAATAAAGCCATCTGAATTTCCTTCCATTAATGCTTTTGGATTCGTTTTAAATGGAAGTTTTGTCACAATCACTTCATCTTTATTGACTTCATCTTCCAACACACCAAATGTAGCAATTTCTGGTGAAGAATACACGCATCGTGGAATCGTTGATTGATCGATTGGCTCAGGTTTATTTCCTAAAATAGCTTCAATTGCTTGAATTCCTTCAGCACTTGCTGCATGGGCTAATTGATAGCCTCCGATAATATCTCCAATAGCATACACATTCGGAAGGCTCGTTTCATAGCATTCATTTACTTTAATGTAACGGCCGTCCATTTCTAAGCCAAGGGATTCAGCAATTTCTACATTTGGTCTTCTACCAGTAGCGAATAATAAATTTTCGTAAGTATATGTACCTCTTGATGTAACAATCTCGTTCTCTCGAATTTCTTGGAATTCAAAATCAAGAACGAGTTCTACTCCTAAATCATGTAGTTTTTGACGAATGATTGGTCTTGCATCTGGTTCTTCTGTTTGTAAAATATCCCGGCTATGGTTTAGAACCGTCACTTTTGTACCAAGAGGTGCTAAACTAAAGGCCATTTCGATGGCGATGACTCCACCACCGATAATCGTTAATTGTTTAGGCAGTTCTTGAATGTTGAAAATTGTATCTGTCGTATAGTATGTAGCTGTTTCTAACCCTTTAAATGGTGGAACGAATGGTTTACTTCCTGTCGCTAAAATAATGTTGTTCGCTTCAAATTCTTCATCGTTTACTTTAACGACTAAATCTTTCGAAACTTGAGCGTAACCTTCGTAATATGTAATCGTGTTATTTCCAATAAAACGGTGAATATCTTCTAGCAGTTGTTGAATAATGACATCTTTACGTTGCATCAGTTTTGGGAAATCGATTTCTACATTGGAAGTTTGAATTCCCCAACGGCTTCCTTCATTAATTTTTTGAACGAGCTTCGAATGTTCAAGCATGATTTTTGATGGTATACATCCAAGATTAAAACATGCGCCGCCGACTTTCCCTTTTTCTACTAATGCGACTTTTAATCCACTTCTTGCAGCGTATATAGCCGCAACATAACCTCCAGCCCCTGCTCCGATAATTGCTACATCATATTTTTTCATGTTTCTCACCTCATTTTTACTTTATCACCTTAAAAATGGTAAATCAATGGAAGAAACAAATATTTACTCAGTTCGTTTTAGCAAAAAGATATATGTAATTTCATCCTTTCTTCTGCTAATAAAGGATGCGGAATATTAATCAATCATATAATCTAGTAGGGGCTGTCTAGCAAGTGTTCAACTTACTAAACAGCCCCTACTTAATTACATCACCGTTGCTTCAGGCTCGTAGTGGATAATTTGTTCTATTTTATTGCCTTCTCCCATAATTGCAACAGTTGGCTTATGATCAGCTAGTTTTTCTTGCTCTACAAAGGCGTAAGAAATGATAATAACAATATCCCCTGTTTGAACGAGACGTGCGGCAGCTCCGTTTACACAAATCACACCACTACCCCGTTCTCCTTCAATAATATAAGTTTCAAAACGAGCACCGTTATTGTTATTTACTACTTGGACTTTTTCATTCGGTAGCATGCCAACTGCATCTAATATGTCCGCATCAATCGTAATCGAACCGACATAGTTTAAATTCGCTTCCGTTACTTGTGCACGATGAATTTTTGCGTTCATCATTTCTCTAAACATTCTCTGTTTCCCCTTCTTTTGTAAAAATAATGTTATCTATTAGTCTCGTTTTTCCAATAAATACTGCAGCTGCAAGGACAAATTGATCCGTTTTTTCATCCACTTGTTGTAAATCTGGATAGGATAACAATTCAATATAATCGATGCGTCCCGATGTATTAGATAAAATATAATCTTTTGCAACTTGAATGGTTTTTTCCGCATTTTTCGATAATAAATATTCCTCTTTCGCTCGCTTTAAACCTCTATAAATGGCCGGAGCTTCCTTCCGTTCTGCTGGTGATAAATACACATTGCGAGAAGATTTCGCAAGTCCATCTTCCTCCCGAACGATCGGCACCGTGCGAATTTCTAAAGGAAAATTAAAATCCCGTACGAGTGTAGAAATTATCGCCGCTTGTTGGGCATCCTTTTGTCCGAAATAAGCCCGAGTCGGTTCTGCCAAATGAAATAATTTCGTCACTACTTGCAATACCCCATCAAAATGCCCTGGTCTTGATGCGCCACAAAGAATCGTTGCTTGTCTTCCTGCATGGATTCGAATTCCTCCATCTGTCGGGTACATTTCCTCTACAGATGGCGCAAAAATAACATCTACACCGACGGATTCTGCAATTTTTTTATCCCTCTCTAAATCTCTCGGATAAGATTCATAGTCTTCATTTGGCCCAAATTGGGTAGGATTCACAAAAAAGCTCATAATGACAAAATCGTTTTCCTTTCTTGCTTCTGTAGCAAGAGCCATATGCCCTTCATGAAGATATCCCATCGTCGGTACAAGGCCAATCGTTTTTCCATCCTGTTTTACTTTTTTTACAATTTTTTTTAGCTCGGCAATTGTTTTTACGACTTCCATTATTTAATGCCTCCATACAAATGCGTCAATTCTTCTTCTTTCATCGTAAAGCAATGTTCTAACGCCGGGAAGGAACCATCTTTTACCGCTTTCGTATAACCTGCAATTCCTTTTTGAATTTGTTCTCCTACATTTGCAAATTCTTTCGCAAATTTCGGAATATGGTGATTACCATAGCGCAATAAATCATGGAATACAAGAACTTGTCCATCCGCTTCTGGCCCTGCACCAA
>JAAYHP010000503.1 GCA_012735355.1 Lysinibacillus sp.
AGTCGGGCCCGTGGAAAGCGTCCCCGGAACGGAAATCAATTTTCAGTTTAATATCAAAAACTCATCATTTTCTTTTAAGAGAAAATGATGAGTTTTTACTTTTGTCCCAACCTCTTTTATTATTTAGGTTGATATTTATACGAAAAATGTGAATATAGTTCCCCATATGTAATTTAGATAATACGTAGAATTATGAACAAAATGCCCTGTATAAATGGAAAATAAATTCAAAATACTGTAAAAATATACTATTATATTCGTAACAAATACTATTGAAAGAAGGGATGTTTATGGGAAAAGTACTAGGACTTGATATTGGTGTTTCATCTGTAGGTTGGGGAATTATCGACACGGATACGTTAGATATTATTGATGCTGGCGTAAGGTTGTTCGAAGAAGCAACGAGAAATGCCAATGAGGAAAGAAGAGGTTTTCGAGGAGCTAGAAGGTTAAAGAGAAGAAGAAATCATCGCTTAGAACGGGCAAAGAGGTTGTTCGAAGAATATGGAATTCCCACAACAGCTATTGGCACAGGTAATCCATATGAAATAAGATGCAAAGCCTTAAACGAAAAAGTACCTTTAGAAGAATTAGCTATTGGATTGTATCACATTGTGAAAAGAAGAGGTACTGTTTTAGATACGCCAGTGGAAGATGAAACAACAGGTAATGAACTATCAACAAAAGAACAATTAAAAAGAAATAGTAAAGAGCTTGAAACAAAATTTGTTTGTCAAATCCAACTGGAAAGACTACAACAAGGTTTAGTTCGTTCCCATGAAAATCGTTTCCGTACAGAAGACTATGTAAAAGAAGCAAGAGCAATTTTAAATAGACAAGCTCAATTTCATAAGGAAATTAATGGCGAATTTATAGAAAAATACATCGATTTAGTCCAAAAAAGAAGAGCTTATTATGAAGGGCCAGGTTCTAAAAAATCTCCGACAATATACGGTAGATATTTTATTAAAAATGGGAAATTAGTAGAAATGTCAATGATTGAAAAAATGAGAGGGAAATGTACGTATTTTCCGGATCAACCGCGTATTGCAAAAATGTCTTTCACCGCGGAATTATATGATTTATTAAACGGTGACTTAAACAAATTACAAATAGGAGGGGAGTATTTAACAGAGGAAGATAAAATTTATATTGTTGAGGAAATTGTAAAAAAGGGTCAAAATGTAACGATTGATCGAATTTTAAAATATAAAGGTTTGCCAAAGGACGCGCATGTTACTGGTTACAGAATAGATTTAAAAACCGATAAACCAACATTTACAAATTTTGCTGGTTACAAAAAAATATTAAAAATAGTAAAGGAAAATAATTTACCTATCGAAATTTTAGATAATGTGGAATTGCTTGATGAAATTAGTGAAATTCTTACAGCAGAAAAATCATACAAAAGAAGAGAAGAGTTTTTAAACAAGGCGTTAATAAAACTAACCACATTTGATGAAGAGACAAATAAAAAAATCATCGATGCTTTGAAAGAAAATACCGACTTCAAAGGATATCATTCATTATCTAAAAAAGCTATTAATTTAATATTACCGGATTTATGGAAAACAAATAAAAATCAAATGGAATTATTTGTTGAACTAGGACTAGAAAGTAAACGATATGAAAAAGTATCGAGTGGGAAAAAGATTAAATACGATGATTCTGCGATATTAAGTACGGTCGCAAAAAGAGCTCAACGAGAAGCGATTAAAATTGTGAATAAAGTTCGAGAAATATATGGTGAGATGGATTCAATCGTCATTGAAACTGCTAGGGAGGACAATAGTGAAGACGAAAAGAGAAGATATAAGCAATTTCAGAGAGAGCAAGGAAAATTTGAAAAGAGAATGGCTGAAATATTAGGAGCTCCATCTTTAAAAGAACTAAAGTTAAACTCAAAACAACATTTAGCCTTAAAATTATGGGATGCTCAAGATGGATATTGTTTATATTCGAGTCAACGAATTAATCCACACGATATTGTACGAGACTTTTCTAAGTTTGAAATAGATCATATTATCCCTATTTCAATTTCTTTTGATGATAGTCAAGAAAATAAAGTGTTATGTTATCGTGATGAAAACCAGAAAAAGGGACAAAGAACTCCTTTCCATTACTTCACAAGTTCTTCAGATGCTAAAAGAACATTTGAAGAATTTCAAGCAGATGTTATGAAACTATATAAAAGTCGAAAAATTTCTAATAAAAAAAGAGAATATTTACTTGAACAGCGGGACATAATGAATAATGAAGAACTACAAAAGCAATTTATTAATCGGAATTTAGTAGATACGAGATATGCTGTACGTAGTTTTTCAATGAATCTACGTTCATATTTCAAACATCATAATATTCCAACGACTGTTTTGTCGATTAGGGGGGGATTCACTGCTGCTATTAGACGTCGTGCGAGAATGAATAAAGATAGGGATAGTAGTTACTCTCACCATGCAATAGATGCATTAATTGTAGCTTCCATAGGGAAGTTACCAATATTCAAGTTTTTCCAAAACTTCGGTGTAAATGAATCGGGAGTTTATTATGATCGTAGAACAGGAGAGATACTTACAGAAGAAGAGTTCTTTAATGAAGAGATGTATAAATTTGTAAGGAGTCTCAGGAACTATGAATCGAAAATTAAATATTCCCACAAAGTTGATCGAAAAGGAAATCGTTCAATTTCTGACCAGACCATCTATAGTACAAGAATAGTTGATGGAGAAGAATTAATCGTAAGAAAATCTAGAAATATCTATACTCTCGATAAACAGGAAGCACAAAGTTTAGTAAAAAAACTAAAAACAAAGCCAGAAAGCTTTTTCATAGCACATCATAATCCCGAGCTGTTTGAATTGTTACTAAAAATAATAAAGGAATACGAAAAAGCGGATAATCCATTTAAAGCTTTTTATGATGAAAATGGATTTATAATGAAGGATGGAAAAATTCCTGTTAAGTTTTTAAGATATTATGATGGGAATGTAGGTGTGCATCTAGATATTTCTGATAAATATCCGGGTTCAAAAAATAAAGTAGTTTTAAAAAGTATTAAAAGTATTAGAATTGATATTTATAAAAATAGTGATGGGAAGTATAAGTATTTAGGAGTACCTTATCACTGGTTTAAAGACATAGGAGATAAGTTAGTACTGGATATGGACAAATATAATGACGGAAAAATGCAGCCGCATAAAAAAATAGATGATACCTATGAGTTTCAATTTAGTTTATATCAAAATGATTTATTCACTTACGAAAAAGATGGCGAAATTTTTGTGAGAATTTTCCGTGGAGATAATTCTCCAAGAGCAAATAGATTAGAAGTTGATTTTGAATATATGAAAAAAGAAAATCGACAAGATGGAATATTAAGTTTTGGCACATTAAGTAATATTACTAAATACAATGTTGATGTTTTAGGTAATAAATTTAAAGTTAAAAAAGAGAAATTTAGTAATACTTTACAAAAATGAGCTTTGATGTTATAGTATAAGCACGATAGTTTTATCGTACTATACCGAAAAATGGGAGAACCTACCGAAACAAGGGTTTATCCCGAACTCAGAGCCTTCATTTTGAAGGCTCTTTTATTTTTATATAGAACTGGAAAAAGGAGGGAAATTTTTGAGCTGGAGAATTGTCTATGTTTCTGAAGCTGAAGAAATGAAACTTTATTTAGACAATTTAAAAGTAGTAAAAGATGAACAAGAAATATTAATACCATTATCAGATATACATTCAATCGTAGTAGATAACCAAAGAACAACTGTAACTGCTAGATTAATTAATAAATTGTCAGAATATCACATATTATTAATTTTCTGTGATGAAACCCATAATCCAAATATGTTTTGTCTTGGATTATATAGTCACTATAAAGTCTATGGAATGTTGTACAGCCAATTGAAATGGGATGAAAAAGTAAAAGATGAAATGTGGAAAAAAATTGTAGAAATTAAAATTTACAATCAAGCATCAGTGCTGAAAATTTTAAAGAAAAATCCTGATGTTATTAGCAGAATGATAAACTTTGCTAAGACAGTTGAACCCGGAGATGTAACAAATAGAGAGGGCGTTGCAGCATCATTATATTTTAAAGCGTTATTAGGAGAATCTTTCAGAAGAGAAAGAGGAGCAGTAGATGCTTTTAATTCAGCATTAAATTATGGATATATTGTACTTCGATCATGTGTGGCTAGAGCTGTAACAGCCCATGGTTTACATCCTGCGTTAGGTATTGGGCATCGTAGTCAATATAATGCATTTAATTTAGTAGATGATTGCATGGAAGTTTTTCGTCCGGTCATTGATTTATGGGTTGCTTTAACAGTTAATGAGGGTGATTATCTAACTCGAGAAATGAAACAACAGCTGATTGCACGTTTAAGTGCAAAAATTAACATTGGGGGACAAAAACAAACTGTATTAAATTCAATTGATCTGTTTGTTCAATCGTTTATAAAAGCGATGAACAGCAGAGAAATTGATTTGTTGTTATATCCAACTGATGGGATCGCCATATAAATTTATGAGATTGTTGTTGTTTTTTGATCTCCCAATGAATACAAAAGTGGAACGAAGGATTTATGCTAAATTTAGAAAAACATTAATAGAAGACGGTTTTATTATGTTGCAATTTTCAGTATATGTAAAAATTTTTCCTAACCGTGATGCACTAATCCAATATACTGAACGATTAAAACGAAACCTCCCAGCAAAGGGATCCATACGAATTATGTCGGTGACTGAAAAACAATATGAGAAAATGCAAGTTTTAATTGGTGGGAAAAGTTTGCAAGAGGAAACCCTTGGTAGTGAATCGATGGTGATTTTATGAAATTGTGGCAAATAGAAAATGGTGATGAAATTATTACACTTGATATAGACACAATTACAATATTAAGAGGATATCATAAAAAGTGGTTTAGAATTGCCAGAAGTATTCATGAATTCTTTAATAGTCGTACTACCGAAGTACAAATTTATGAAGATGCACAGCTAATTAATAAAAAAGAGTGGGAATGTTTGATAATCCCATTTGATGAGTCCATGCAATTAGATAAGATTACATTGAAATCACCTTTGCAATTAGTGTTGGACAAGATTATTGAATCGCTAGTTTCCTCTCCACAATATTATTCCATTTTGGAAGAGTGGGAATTGCTTAAAGAAGAGGAAGCAATCATCAATAAAGCAGTCCTTGAAAAATTTGATTTAAAGTTTGAATTAAAAGTGTTTGATGATATTCATTTAAAGGATTTTATAGTTCTTTCAAGCAGTTACGGGGAATTAACTCCTATTGAAATAAAAACCTTATACTTAAAATTACTTTTAGAAAGGGAATTAACAAAACGTTTACTATTAATTATTGAATTACCGGAAATTTACGCAGAAGAACAAGAATTAAAAGAGTTTCTAAATATTCTATCTCAACTCATTAGTAAAGGTTGTAATGCAATAATTATTACAACTAGTAATCATATTACAGGAAGAAATAATTTTATTATTAATGATCAAGTAATAAATGAAGTTTGTATAGAAATGCTTAGAACAAAAGTTTTTAATACAGTACCTATTCCAATGGATGATGGGGATTTTATAAAAGCTAAAAAGATATTAATGAGTTCTGTGGATAAAGTGGGTAATAAGACAGAATTTTTAGCTACCTCAGATGATATCCACAGTTCTGAAATAATTGTTCTTTATGTGTTATTAAAATTGATAGGGATCGAATGGGATATTGATACATCCAGGTTTCCACTAAATATAAGGAAATTTTTTGCGGAGTACTGAACAAATTTTCCATTTCTGGTACAATGGAAAATGAGGGTTTCGGTACTCTCTAATTTTTCGGTATAGTTGAATTGTTAGTGCATTACTAAAACTATCTTTCAAGTTTCGGTACTCTCTAA
>JAAYHP010000504.1 GCA_012735355.1 Lysinibacillus sp.
ATGTCGACTTCTACCACTTCCTTCTGATGGCCTTTTTCAATTAAATCCGTGTAAGAAAGCAATTCTGAGTCTTTAATCCGAACGGTAAATATTTCTTCCAATGAACTATCCACGTTGTTTAAATACTCTTTAAAAGTATCTAAAAAGCCAAAGTTTTTCCCAACGAACATTGCTTTCGATCCAGAATTTTCAAGGATATATATTAATTCATCTTGCCTATACCTCGTATTACATGGAACTGCAATTACCCCTAATTTTGCGAGAGCAAAATAAATAACAACAAACTCATACCAATTCGGAAGCGACACCATCACTCGATCGCCCTTCTTTATTCCTTTTGCAGAAAGGGCAGAAGCAATCAATTGGACTTCAGCTTCTAGTTGCTTAAATGTAATACGATGAACACCATCAAAAACAGCTTCTTTGTCAGGATACTTTTCTGATGCCTCTTTTAATAAATGGTAAACTGAAGGTTTTTCTGCCATTCAATTCCCTCCTTTATAGACGTTCCCAAATGGCCGCTATTCCTTGACCTCCACCAATACATACAGAGGATGCTCCATACTTTTTCCCTCTACGACCAAGCTCATAAATTAACGTTAATGATATTCTCGTTCCTGAAACAGCAAGTGGATGTCCTAAGGCTACTGCTCCACCATTCACATTGCCGATTTCCGGATCAAATCCTAATTCCTTTTGGCAAGCTAAATATTGAGCTGAAAATGCTTCATTAATTTCAATTAAATCTAAATCTGCTAAAGTTAAATTTGCTTTTCTTAATGCGTTTTGGATGGCAGGGACCGGACCAATACCCATATATTTCGGTTCCACTCCGACAACATCCCATGACACTAATCGCGCAATCGGTTTTAAACCTCTTTTTTCTGCATAATCACTCGATGCTAAAACGACGGCAGCTCCTGCATCATTCATTCCACTAGCATTTCCAGGAGTAACAACACCGTTTTCGATAAATCGAGCTGGCAATTTGCTTAATTGTTCCATACTTGTATGACGTGGATGCTCGTCGGTATCGATTACAATTGTGGCTTTCCGTGTTTTTACCGATACGGGAACGATTTCTTCAGCAAAATATCCTTTTTCCATTGCTGACAATGCTTTTTCATGGCTAGATAAAGCATGTAAATCCACTTCTTCCCTCGTTAACTCATATTTTTTCGCTAAGTTCTCCGCTGTAATGGCCATAGAACATTCACCATACGTATCATAAAGCCCATCCCACAACCAATCTTCTAACGGTGGTGCACCCAATTTGCTTCCCCAACGCATTCCTTTAACGACATGGGGTACTTGGCTCATGTTTTCAGCTCCACCTGCTAATACAACGTCCGCTTCTCCCGTTTGAATATATCTTGCCGCAGCAAGGATGACTTCGATGCCAGTCCCGCATAATCGATTGATTGTAACAGCTGGAACGTGGATTGGTACGCCCGCTTTTAATCCAACATGACGGGCTAAAAAGTGGGCATCTTTACTGGATTGTTGCACATTGCCGAAAACGACGTGATCAATTTCATCGGCGCTAATTTTTGCCCGTTTGATTGCTTCAATTGATGCATAGGCACCGAGATCCGAAGCTGATACTTCACGGAAAGACCCACAAAGTTCAGCTAAAGCTGTTCGTGCTCCTTCTAATAAAACGACTTCCCTTTTACCCACAAACATCATCTCCCAACGAAATTCGGTTTTCTTTTTTCTACAAAGGCGCTTAATCCTTCTTTTCGGTCTTCTGTTACGAACGCATTTCCGAAACAACTTTGTTCAATTGTAAGCCCCGATTCTAAATCAACATTCGCTCCAGTGTTAACGGCTAACTTTAACATTCTTAAAGCGACCTGTGGTTTTTCAGCTAATTTTTCCGCCCATTCTTTAGCAGCAGATAATACTTCATCGCTAGGTACGACTTTATTCACAATTTGTAATTGCAATGCGCGTTCCGCTGTAAACATTTCACCAAGTATAACAGTTCCTTAGCAACTCCTTGACCGACGATCCGTTGCAATCTTTGAGTTCCACCTGCTCCAGGTATAATGCCTAAACCAATTTCAGGGAAAGCAAACTTTGCCTTTTCTGAAGCAATTCGTAAATCGCAAGCGAGGGCAAGCTCGAATCCTCCGCCAAGGGCTAATCCGTTAATGGCTGCAATGACTGGTTTTGAAACGTTTTCAATTTTAGAAAAAGCTTCGCGGGATACTTTATTCATGTTCATCATGCCGACTATATCTAGTTCTAGCATTTCATGAATATCCGCCCCAGCAACGAATGCCTTTTCACCGCTGCCGGTAATGATAATGACATTCACATCTTGACGTTCATCTAATTCGGTCATTAATTGATTAAGTTCTTGAAATACTTTCGAATTTAATGGGTTTACCGGTGGGCGATTGATTGTTACTGTAGCCACATAGTTTTCAATGTCACATAGTAAAAATTCATAGTTCTTTAACTTTTCCTCCACATTCTTATTTGTCGTAGTCATAAAAACCAGCTCCTGTCTTTTTACCTAATCTTCCTGCTCTTACTAATTGTTTTAATAACATCGGAGGTGCAAATCGCGTATCATTAAATTCTTCTTTCATGTACTCCATAACGTATAAACCAATATCAACCCCAGCATAGTCTTGTAGTGTGAATGGTCCCATTGGATAATTCAGCCCTAGTGTTACAGCTTTATCGATATCTTCCGCCGTAGCTACTCCTTCTTCCAATAGTTTGATAGCTTCAATAAATTGCGGAATCATAATGCGGTTTACAATGAATCCTGGGGTATCTTTCTTCACTTCGATCGGTTCTTTATTTAATTGTTTTGAAAAATCTTTTAATTCATTTACCGTCTCATCGCTTGTTTTGTAACCTCGCACCACTTCAACTAGCTTCATAATTTGTGCAGGATTGAAAAAGTGCATTCCGGCAACTCTCTCAGGTCGATTCGTTGCTGCAGCAATTGTTGTAATTGACATTGACGATGTATTCGTCGCAATAATTACGTCCTTTGGTAAAATTTGATCTAATTTCGAAAATACATCTTTCTTTACTTCTAAATTTTCAATGACTGCTTCAATGACAATATCTGCTGTTTTTAAATCTTCTAGATTTGTAGTAGCGCTAATTCTTTCAATTACTTCAGCTTTTTGTTCTTCCGTTATCTTTCCTTTTTCTACACTTTTTTGCATAAACTTTTCGATGCGAGCTAATCCATTTTCTACGTATTTTGTTTCTATATCGTGTAAAATGACGTTAAATCCTGAACTAGCTGCTAAATTAGCAATACCACTTCCCATGGATCCTGCTCCGACTACTCCTACCGTTTGAATCATTGTAATCCTCCTCTTGTTACAAAATTTTTAATTTTCTGTCTTTTAAATATAGTAAAAATTTTTTCTTTTCTGTACCTACATCGTGTAGGAAGTATTCAGCAAATTTTCATCAATTTTGATGAACATATTTCGTAATTTTCTTTTAATTTTGAAATTGTCCTTCTAAAAAAAAAGAGGTTTGGACAAAAGTAAAAGAGGCTGGGACAAAAGTAAAAACTCATCATTTTCTCTTAAAAGAAAATGATGAGTTTTTGATATTAAACTGAAAATTGATTTTCGTTCCGGGGCCGCTTTCCACGGGCCCGACTCGAGCCTCCTCGGAGCTCGTTCCTCGCTCCTGCGGGGTCTCGAGTTTCGGGCTGTTCCCGTTGGAGTCGCCCCGTCACTCCAATCA
>JAAYHP010000505.1 GCA_012735355.1 Lysinibacillus sp.
CATTTTGATATTCAATTTACAGCGAAACATAAAAATAATCATTTTATTGTCGAAGATTTTATCGTTGATTATCGCAATGTAGATACAGGAAATTACACAAACATACTTGGGGAATTTTACTGTAATTTAGCAGGTTCCAAATTAATATATGAAACAGGCATAAACTTACTAGCGAACTTAATTGCATTTCAAAAAGTAGTGGGAACAAAATCATATGATTATATAACATTGGAAATTAGTGATTCAGAGTTTGAAACACTTTCTGCCAACTACCATGAAATAGTAAATAAATATAAAGAGAAATTAAGAAATTCTATCGGAGTAAAGGGTGCAGAACCAGTAATAATTACAAATGGTTTAGAAACAGAAAAATTACAAGAAGAAATGGTAGTCCAACAGCAAACTGAAGAAAATAAGATTATTTTAAAAGAAAAATTCGAAAAAATCATAAATGATAGTAAAAATAAACAATTTAGTTTTAAAGAGAATCTACAGAAGAAATTTCCGAATCTTGAAGAATATAAGCAAGCAAATGAGTTGATTGGCCAAATTAACACTATACTAGAGAAAATTTTTGAAGCGAATCACGTTGCACAACCTGTAAATAGAGGGACTTATACTGGTACATACGAGGAATTAATTTTAGACTTGCAAACAAACAATTTGCCTAATTGGTCTGAAAATGAAATAGGTTTACTCAGTGAAGTTTTAGTGTACTTTTTTGAATTGATTCAGGAATTTTACTTCCCGGATCTTGATTTAAAGGACCTCGATAATTTTGCCCTTATCACAGTAAAGAGCGGACATATTTTATTTGATGAATATTATAAATCATAAATATTAAAATGCTAGGAAAGGAGATTTAATTTTGCTTAAATTCTCCTTTCTCCATTTATAACGTGCATTACCGTCAAATAATGCAATGTATAAGCTGGTGATATAATCTTCCTAATCGTTATTTAAAAGCGAAATAAATCTTTTATGATTATAGATACTTTCAGTTTCTACAATAGTTTGAGAGAGTATATCATTAATTGATTTTAACAAAGTTTCTAATGCAAGTTTAACTGAACCATTCTCGAAGCTTTCCAATCCTTCAGGTAATTCATCCTCATCCAAAATAAAATGTTCACCGTTTGGAAGTGCTAGCACATCTATAATCAAATCTTCAAATGAAACTATATTCTCTTCAAATTTTGTATTCTTTACAATGTTAAAATACGAAGCTATATAGTTTCCTTCTTTATCTCGCCAAAAATACAAATTATACGGGCGGTCTTTCCAATAATAAGCAATTGTATAACTCCCTACTGGAATTGTTATATTTATATGATTAATTTGCATTGTAAAAGTTTCTTTAATATTGTGAAACAAAACGATACAATCATTTTGAACCCTTAACAAACTACATTTATAATCTACAATTTTAGAATCATACGTTATTTTTCTTTCAATGATCTCCCTCCCTGTATTGTGACTACCGCTTAAATTAATAAACAAACTCAATTCATTCCTTCCAAATACATTTAAAATAGTACCGGAGGCCGGAGTGAACTTGCTCCGCTAGATATTAATAAATTAACACTTCTGATTTTTTATGTGTAGTATTTTGAAACAAAAAGCCTCTCAATTACAAGTGGCTCTTCTAGTTATTTCAAATTATCTATAGCATACTGCGCTTCTTCAGGAGTAAATTTTTCACCATATTCTGATACCAGCTGATCGTAAATAGCCGAATCGGACATAGCCATCATTTCAGCATATTGTTGCGCTTTTTTCAAAGCATTTTCTTTATAATCCCATTCTAGGTTATCGATTGCATATTGAGCAGCTTCTGGTGGAAATCCTTCACCAAATTCTGATGTTAATTGATCGTAGATACCCGCTTTTGACATGTACATGATTTCAGCATATTGTTTAGCTTTTTGTAGTGCAGCTTTGTATTCTCTTGGTACATCTTCTTTGTTAGATTCTTTTTGTGTTTCTTCCACCGCTACTTCTTCTACAACATTTTGTTCTGGTACTTCAGTTTCTTTGTTTGTATCTGTAGCTGTTTCAACTGCATCAGTATTTTCTTGATTGCTAGTTGAATCTCCTGTTGTTCCTCCACAAGCAGCTAGAAGTAGTAATGATAAAATTAAAATAACATAAACTAGTTTTTTCATGAATAATCCCCCTAATCAATCTTTTTTACAAATACTTCAAAATTGGTTTTTACTGCTGTTCCCATAGTTTTAGAATATCTAGAAATAACGGTGATAATTGAATAAGAGGCCATATCCAGTAGCACCGGCATAATGAGATGTTTTGATTTGTCAAAATATTAGTAAATTATGTAATGTTGTTTTGTTTTTGTTCAAAGTTCATAACATGCTACCCCTTTTTGACATAAAAATAGCACCGCTCGGTACGGTGCAATGCTGATGGCTTGATAAAATTACTATCATTTCCCAAGTGCTTTGATAAAATAATTATAAAAAAGAATCTACGGAGGAATTAAAATTGAATACGAAAGAATGGATCTATTTATTTTTATTTATTACAATTGTATTAGTTATTGTTGTTGTTGTCTCGGAAATCTATAGTTTTTTTAAATTAGCTAATGAAACAAGTTCTTTGACATGGACAGGTATC
>JAAYHP010000506.1 GCA_012735355.1 Lysinibacillus sp.
AATTGGCTCCCCTTTATTGGAAGAAGCAATCACATCTTCACTATCGATAATAATTCCTAACAAATCAATGGAAAGATGCATTGTGATTTCGTTTATATCCATTGCATCCTTTTGATTCATTAAATCTTTTCGAATTCGATTAATAATTAACTTCGGTGGTTGAATATTTTCTTCTTGCTCCAACAATCCGATAATTCGGTCTGCATCACGAACTGCTGAAATTTCAGGAGTTGTAATAACAATGGCACTATCCGCACCAGCCACCGCATTGCGATAACCTTGTTCAATTCCTGCAGGGCAATCGATTAAAATATAATCAAATTCCCTTTTCAATTCATCTATTAATGTTTTCATTTGCTCAGGTGTCACGGCATTTTTATCTGTCGTTTGGGCAGCGGGTAGTAAAAATAGCTTGTCTTCTACACGTTTGTCTTTAACTAAAGCTTGATGAACTTTGCAACGACCTTCTACAACGTCTACTAAATCATAAATAATACGGTTATCTAAACCTAGCACGAGGTCTAAATTTCTTAAGCCGATATCTGTATCTACTAAGCAAACTTTTTTCCCTTGCAAAGCTAAAGCTGTACCAAGATTCGCAGTCGTTGTTGTTTTACCAACTCCGCCCTTCCCCGAAGTGATTACAATAGCTTCACCCATATTAGCTACCTCCTTTGTTTATTAATGGTCGTATATTCCGCGCTTCTTGCAATCGATCATAAGAAATCATGCCATCTCTATTTATATATGCAAATAATTGTTCTGCATGTTCTTTCACAATTGGTTTTTCATTCGACATCACTTCAATCACATCCGCAATATAAACATGGGTTGGTTCAAACTTTGATGCGGCAATGATCGCATCTCGGTTTCCATCTATTCCAGCATGAACAATACCCTTTAAATTTCCTAAAACGTAAATATTTCCACCTGCTTCAACTTTACCATTCGGATTAACATCACCGACTATAACAATATCACCTGGCGCATGAATGACTTGTCCTGAACGTACAATGCCAACATATGTATCACATTGATTTTCTTGTACTTTTGCACTGCTTTCATCAATGGTAATTACATTACTCATTACTTTTGATACGACCATTTTACCGGATTGTTCGATAATGTTCACTAGTTCTTGTTTTTGTTTATCAGGAAGGTAGCGATAGCCAAGATGAAGGGAAACATCTACTTTACCATCAATTCCACCTTCTGATACTTTACGTTCAAGTTCTTCAACAAGTTCTGCGTAGGCGCACTGATCATCAAGCCGAAGTACTAATCCTTCTTTTGTCCCTTTCATATGGACAAGCTGTTTTTTCATTTAAGTGACACCTCTCGCTTGTTCAAATTAAGAAAGCTCACGGAGTTTTTGCAATACCCGTGCATCGATTAAATATTTAAATGCCCATCCAAGCATTAATAAATATAATAAATTTGCTATAATCGATGGAAGTAATCGATTCGTTAAAAAGTTTGTAAATGGCATATTCGTGAAATTAATAAAAAAGAAGAAATAATATAATACCAATTCCATCAGTGCAACTAGCACCACTGATAGAATCGTTGTAATGCTTAAATGTTGGTGTATATACTTTACAGACCAACCAGCAATAAAACACACTAACGGATATAAAACGGTATATAAACCAATGATATCAATGTAAAACACATCGTACAAGAGTCCAAAAAACAGCCCGTACGTGACAGCACGCTTACGATTGTAATAAATGGCAATAAATATTAAATATAGAATAAGAAAACGAGGCACTAAATAAATCGTTTCCCTGTTCCAATCAATTGGTGAGAACAATGCAAATTCCGGTTCTAACAAAAATAATACGATTGCAACGAATGGAATCAATATACGGATTCCCATTATTCTTCTTCACCCTCACCAGGAATACCTGTATTATTTGTTAAATCTGCATTTGTTCCATCACCATCAGAACCATCAATCACCGTTACACTACGTTTTGCAATAAGCACTTCCTCCAACATAGAAAAGTTTGCAGATGGTTTAATATAAGCCATTTTCGTTAAACCAAAATCTTCAGTTGTTACTTCTGTAATTTCACCAATTAAAATTCCTTTCGGGAAAATCCCACCTAAACCAGAAGTGACAACCTTTTCTCCTTCTTTAATTTCCAAACTTGAATCAATTCGTTTTAAAATTAATTCATTACGTTCTTCGTCATATCCTTCTATCAAGCCAAAAGCGACTTCTTTTTCACTTTGAACCATTGCAGAAACTCGATAATTCGGATTGTTTGTATATAGAAGTTCCACTTCAGAAGTAAATGGTGTGACTACGCTGATTTTACCAATTAATCCTTTTGTCGTCATAACTGCCATATTTGGCTTAATTCCGTGGGAGGAACCTTTATTGATAATAATTTTTTCTTCCCATTGGTCCGGATTTCTCGCAATCACCGTTGCTCGAATCGGATCGTAATCTCTTAAACTATTTTCTCGCTCTAACAATTCACGCAATCGCTCATTTTCTGATTTCAGTGTATTCACTTCTGCTTGCAGCACAGCGAAGTCCTCTAAACGCATTTTTAATCTTTGGTTTTCTTCATACGTATTTAATAAAGAATTGATATCATCAAAAATACCAGTTATGTAATTTGCTGGCTTAGCAACGATGCTTTGTGCTAAGCCAACAGAATCCTTAATAAATTGTTCGGGGAGAGTCGCGTTTTGACGATCACGTAATGTAAAACTAATCAATGCCACAAGTAAAATCATGCCAACTAATAGCAAAATGAGTTTCTTATAAGAAAAATGTGGCATTGTGATCCCCCCTTACTTTTTTAATTGCTGTGATCGAATTAAGTCGATATGATCAAGCGCTTTCCCTGTACCCATGGCAACGCAATCTAATGGATTTTCCGCAATAAATACAGGCATGTTTGTTTCATCACTAATGACTTTATCTATATTTTTTAAAAGTGCTCCACCACCAGTTAAGACAATTCCTCTTTCCATTACATCGGCAGAAAGTTCAGGCGGAGTTTTTTCTAACGTTTTCTTCACGC
>JAAYHP010000507.1 GCA_012735355.1 Lysinibacillus sp.
ACATAAATTGTACTTCCGAATAAGAGGGAAAGGAAGAATGTTTAAGGAGCTTTCAAAGATTGTTCATATCTTTTTGAACAGCTAAAGAACATTTATGAAAATATTACAAAATATGTAACAAATTATTACAGAAAAATGAAAAAATTTGTATTTATTATGGAAAATAATTGGAAATCTATTAATAATGTTTTAAAATTAATAATAGTGAAAAGTATTAAAAAGAGGTGGAGAATATGATGAGGTATAAACGAAATGCTCCTTTAAGATACAACTTTGGAGAACCGATTTCTTCACAATTTAAAATTGTAAAAATTGATGATCGGGAAGTAGATAGTCAATTCGGAAAAGCGGAAGTTCTTAACATTAGCATAGATGGGGCATGTCTTAGAACGGAGTTTAATATTCCTGATATAAATCAAAAAGAAGTTTCTTTATATTTTAAATTTAATATTAATGATAAAGAATTAAATTATACTGGAAATATCGTATGGAAAAAAGAATTAGGGAAAAATGTTCAATATGGTTTGCGCATTAACATGAATGAACAAGAAAAACAACAATTGATAGATGAATTGAAAGTTTATTCGAAAAAAGGTCTCAAAGATTACAAAAATCTAGCATAATTGAGAGTGCGGTTTGAATAGACCTCTTCACATTGTGTTATAATTGAAGAAATTTTGTTGAAAAATTGAAGAGGTGAACCGCATGATTAAAATTACAGCCGATAGTACGTGCGACTTATCGCCCCAATTGTTAGAGGAATATGATATAACGTTAATGCCTTTACATGTATTAATAAACGATGATGATTTCCGTGATGGCATCGATATTACACCGAAGGACATTTTCCGCTATGTTGGGGAAGAAGGGAAATCTTGTAGAACGGCAGCAGTCAATACGTTCGAATATGAAACGATGTATGAAGAAGTGTCACCAAAATATGATGCTGTGATACATATAAGTTTAGGTTCCGATTTTTCATCTTGTTTCCAAAATGCGAAAATTGCCGCTGAAAAATTTGATAATGTATTTGTTGTTGATTCAAGCAACTTATCAACAGGTAGTGGTCATGTTGTACTGGATGCGGCTTTAATGGCAAAGGAAGGCAGAGAGCCTCAAGCGATTATAGCCCATTTAGAGGAAATCATACCTAAAGTGGATGCTAGTTTCGTCATCGATCATATGGATTATTTGAGAAAAGGTGGAAGATGTTCCGGAATCGAAGCATTTGGTGCCACGTTATTAAAAATTAAGCCATCTATCGAAGTGATTGACGGAAAAATGACTGTTGGAAAAAAATATCGTGGTAACTTTGACCGCTGTATCGTAAATTATGTAAAAGATCGACTAGAGAATAACGATGATATTGATTATTCTAGAGTATTTATTACCCACTCGTATTGTTCTCCAGAAACGGTTCAGAAAGTAAGAGAAGCAATTGAACAATATGCAAAGTTTGATGAAATCATTGAAACGACTGCAGGTTGTACAATTTCAACTCACTGTGGACCGAATACTCTTGGAATATTGTATAAACGGAAAAGTAAAAAATGATATGCAACGCAAATCAATTTTCAACCATAGCAAAAAAGCATCATTTCCTCAAATGGAAAATGGTGCTTTTTTGGTTTTGTCACACCCTCTTTTACTTTTGTATGGAAACTTTGGACTTCTATTTTAATAATTCCGTAAATGTGGAAAATTATTTGGCATCTTTTGTATAATTAATTTAGTATGATTTGAAGTTACAAGATTTATAGGAGGGAATGAAATGGATCCAAAAGCAAAAAGAACAGCATTAAGAGGAATAACATATGGCTTATACATCGTAGGAACGAAAGATGAGACAAGCGTGAACGGTTTTGCAGGAAATTTCTTAACACAAACTTCATTTGCGCCACCATTAGTGGCGCTAGCAGCAAAAGCTGGAAGCCGTTCCCAACAGCAAATTGCAGAAAGCGGAGTCTTTAGCGTAAACGTATTAGAAACAGGCCAAAAAGATATGGTAACAGCTTTCTTTAAGGCCCTTGAGCCAGAAGGAAATACGCTAGCAGGTTATGAATTTTATACTGAAGAAACAGGATGTCCAATTTTTAAAGATGCTTTAAGCTTCTTTGAATGTAAAGTGGTGGACAAAATTGAAAAAGGTGACCATTTCATTTACGTTGGTGAAGTGATTAATGCGGGCGTTCACCGCGAAGGAGATCCACTAACGATGAAAGAAACTGGATTCTATTATGGTGGTTAAATAGATTAGTATAAGTTGGAATACATTGGTGAAATGAACTGAAATTTGGAAAAATCCCCTAGAACAATGTTGTTTTTAGGGGAGTTTTTTTATCGTCTGAGAAGTATTAATAAATAACCCCTATAAAATTTTTATTGGTATCATAACTCAAACACTTTCATACTATGATATAAATCAAGCCCTGAATGGAGGGAAGGCGCTATCGACATTTTAAAGAAAGTGAAAGAGTATAGAGAAGAAGAGGAAAAGCTGAAGTGGGAAGGCACCTTTGCAGAGTATTTAGAAATTGTGAAACAACGTCCAGAAGTTGCTCAAACTGCTCACTCCCGAGTTTACAATATGATAAAAAGCGCGGGAGTTGAAGAGAAAAATGGTAAAAAGATATATAAATTCTTTAGTAAAGAAATTTTCGGTTTAGAGGATGCAATTGAAAGGCTAGTTGAGGAATATTTCCATCCAGCAGCACGAAGATTGGATGTACGTAAACGAATTTTGCTGTTAATGGGTCCTGTAAGTGGTGGTAAGTCTACCATTGTTACAATGTTAAAACGGGGATTAGAAGAATATACGCGTACCGATGAAGGCGCAGTTTATGCCATTAAAGGTTGTCCGATGCACGAAGATCCATTGCATTTAATTCCTCAAAACTTGCGTGATGATTTCTATAAAGAATATGGTATCCGCATTGAAGGTAGTTTATCGCCATTAAATCAAATGCGATTAGAAGAAGAATATGGCGGTCGCATTGAAGACGTCATGGTGGAGCGAATATTCTTCTCGGAAGATAAACGCACAGGTATTGGAACGTTCACTCCGTCCGATCCGAAATCACAAGACATTGCGGATTTAACAGGTAGTATCGATTTCTCGACGATTGCAGAATACGGTTCAGAATCGGATCCGCGGGCTTATCGATTTGATGGGGAGCTCAATAAAGCAAACCGAGGTATAATGGAATTTCAGGAAATGTTGAAGATAGATGAAAAGTTTTTATGGCACTTACTTTCATTAACACAAGAAGGAAACTTCAAAGCTGGATGATTTGCGTTAATTAGTGCTGATGAACTTATCGTCGCTCATACGAACGAAACGGAATATCGTTCTTTTATAGCGAATAAAAAGAATGAAGCTCTTCATTCAAGAATTATCGTCATGCCAATTCCTTACAATTTAAAAGTAAGTGAAGAAGAACGCATTTACGAAAAAATGATTAAAGAAAGTGATATGGCCCATGTACACATTGCACCCCATGCATTAAGAGCGGCGGCAATATTCTCCGTCCTTACAAGGTTAGAAGTACCGAAAAAACAAGGAATCGACTTAGTAAAGAAAATGCGACTATACGATGGAGAAACTGTGGAAGGATATAACTCCGTTGATGTAGAAGAATTGAAAAAAGAGTTTCCGAATGAAGGGATGCACGGAATTGATCCTCGCTACGTCATCAACCGCATATCATCAGCCATCATTCGAAAAGAAGTACCATCCATTAATGCGTTAGATGTTTTAAGGTCACTCAAAGATGGACTAGATCAACATCCTTCTATTACTCCAGAAGATAGGGAAAAATATATGAACTATATTGCCATTGCAAGAAGGGAATACGATGAAATTGCGAAAAATGAAGTGCAAAAAGCTTTTGTTTATTCTTATGAAGAATCGGCATAAACGCTGTTAAATAACTATTTAGATAATGTGGAAGCTTACTGCAATAAAAATAAAATTCGCGATCCGCTAACAGGTGAAGAAATGCCACCAGATGAAAAATTAATGCGATCAATAGAAGAGCAAATCGGCATTTCAGAAAATGCCAAAAAAGCCTTTCGAGAAGAAATTCTTATCCGCCTATCTGCTTTTGCCCGCAAAGGGAAAAAATTCGATTATAATTCCCATGAAAGACTTCGAGAAGCCATTCAAAAGAAACTGTTTGCTGATTTGAAAGATGTAGTGAAGATAACGACATCGACAAAAACGCCGGATGAGGCACAGTTAAAGAAAATTAATGAAGTTGTTGCCACATTAATTGATGAATACGGCTATAATTCCACTTCAGCGAATGAATTGTTGCGCTATGTTGGAAGCTTGTTGAATAGATAATTCCTAAATGAAAAAAAGCTAAGGATGTGTGCTAAGTTTTTTCCTTAGCACATTTTTTATTTTAAAAATGATGTGGTTATTCTCTTAACTCAGCGCATATGATAAAAAAAGTGATTTTCCGCTAGCGGTAAATCATGAAAGATAGGTGAAGAAAAATGCATGAAAAGCAAAACAAAAGTTTTATTGTCTCTCACGAAAACTGGTCTTTACACAGAAAAGGCTACCAAGACCAACAACGTCACATGGAGAAGGTAAAGGAAGCCATTCGAAATAACTTGCCTGATTTAATTAGTGAAGAAAGCATAATCATGTCCAACGGTCGAGAAGTTGTAAAAATTCCGATTCGTTCTTTAGATGAATATAAAATTCGTTACAATTACGGAAAATCAAAACATGTCGGTCAAGGACAAGGTGATAGTAAAATAGGGGATATTATTGCTCGGGATTCCCAAGGATCCCCGGGACCGGGCAAAGGAAAAGAAGCAGGGAATCTTCCAGGGCAAGACTACTATGAAGCAGAAGTGAGCCTTGAAGAAGTACAAAAAATTTTATTTAAAGAATTGGAATTACCAAATTTAGAACAAAAAGAGATGTCTAACATCGTTACAGAAAAAATTGAATTTAACGATATTCGCAAAAAAGGATTGATGGGGAATATCGATAAAAAACGCACAATTCTTTCAGCGATTAAACGGAACGCTCTTCGGGGAGATGCAAAAATCGCTCCAATTCATAATGAAGATTTGCGCTTTAAAACGTGGAATGAAGTTGTAAAACCACAGTCCAATGCTGTCGTTCTTGCGATGATGGATACAAGTGGTTCCATGGGAAATTTCGAAAAATATTGTGCGAGAACATTCTTCTTTTGGATGACTCGTTTCTTACGCTCTAAATATGAAAAAGTAGATATTGAATTTATCGCCCATAGTACGGAAGCAAAAGTAGTAACAGAAGAAGAATTCTTTACGAAGGGTGAAAGCGGAGGAACGATTTGTTCATCTGCCTATTCAAAAGCATTGGAGCTTATTAAAAGTAAGTATAGCCCAAGTCGTTATAATATTTATCCCGTTCATTTTTCAGACGGTGAAAACATGACGAGCGACAATGAAAAATGGTTAAAACTTGTCAATGAATTGATGGACGTATCAAGAATTTTCGGCTATGGGGAAGTAAATGCTTTAAATCGTTATTCTACACTAATGCACACATATAAAAAATTAGACAATGAAAAATTCCGCTATTATGTGATCCGACAAAAAAGTGATGTGTATGAAGCGTTAAAAAGCATTTTCCGTAAACAAGAAGCAAATGCGTAAAGGGGGGAACTTCATTGGATAAAGCATTGCATAAAGCGATCGAAGAAATTACGGAAATCGCAACTAGCTTCGGATTAGACTTTTATCCAATGCGTTATGAAATTTGCCCTGCGGATATCATTTATACTATTGGTGCCTACGGAATGCCAACGAGATTTTCCCATTGGAGCTTCGGAAAGCAATTTTACAAAATGAAATTGCAATACGATTTAGGCCTTAGCCAAATATACGAACTTGTTATCAATTCTGATCCGTGTTACGCTTTTTTGTTGGAAACGAATACATTGACGCAAAATAAATTAATTGTTGCCCACGTATTAGCCCATTGCGATTTCTTTAAAAATAATGTGCGCTTTTCTAATACGAGAAGAGATATGGTAGAAAGCATGACAGCTACAGCGGAACGAATTGCTGCATATGAAAGGGAATTCGGGAAAGATGAAGTAGAACAATTTTTAGAAGCGGTATTATCCATTCAAGAGCATATCGACCCATCCCTAGTACGTCCGCACTTAATATACGATGAAGAAGAGGATGAAGAGGAAATCATCATTCCTAAAACACCTTATGATGATTTATGGAGTTTAGATGAGATCAAAGAAGAAACGAAGAAAACAAAAAAGAAGAAAAAATTCCCGCCAAAGCCGGAAAAGGATTTATTATTATTCATTGAACAATATAGTCGCGAATTGGATGACTGGCAAAGGGATATTTTAACGATGATGCGGGAAGAGATGCTTTATTTCTGGCCGCAGTTAGAGACGAAAATTATGAATGAAGGCTGGGCATCTTATTGGCATCAGCGAATTATGCGGGAATTAGATTTAACGACAGCAGAAACAATTGAATATGCAAAATTAAATGCGGGTGTTCTTCAACCTTCTAAAACGTCTATCAACCCTTACTATTTAGGATTAAAAATATTTGAAGATATTGAAAAGCGCTATGATAATCCGACAGAAGAAATGAAAAAGATGGGGGTTCAACCTGGCTCAGGTAGGGAAAAAATCTTTGAAGTGCGAGAAATTGATTCGGATATTTCCTTCATTCGCAATTATTTAACGAAAGAGTTGGTGGAGGAAGAAGATTTATATTTGTTTGAAAAGAAGGGGAATACGTATCAAATTACCGATAAAGATTTTGAAAACATTCGAGATCAACTTGTTTCTAGTCGAGTGAATGGAGGATTCCCGTATATCGTTGTAGAAGATGGGGATTATTTAAAAAATGGTGAATTGTATTTAAAGCATAGTTATGAAGGGATGGAGTTGGATCCTCATTATTTAGAAAATGTATTGCCTTATATTTATCAACTTTGGGGGCGTTCCGTCCATTTAGAAACCGTTGTTGAAAATCGGCCTGTTCTTTATTCTTACGATGGAAAACGAAATTCAAGGAAGACGTTGTAAAATGATAGATCGATAAAAAAGGGCTTGTCCAGAAAGTAAAAAATGATCATCCAACAATGAATTGGGTGATCATTTTTTGCCTTGTTGTTTTTCGTTTCGGGCGGACGCGCATCCAGGGCTGCTACTGAAATATTTTTTCTTATGCTAAATATTCTTTTCGGACAAGCCCCTTTATTACTAGATGAATACCCTTTCTTGAATTTGTTTACAAAAGTTAAGTTCGTTACAATAGATTAGAGAAAGCAACTAGTTGTGAACGTTTTAGGAGTGAATTTCATGCTAAAGGGTATTACATGGAATTGGAAACTTATTGTGGAGATAATTCTGTTTTTATCTTTATTACTTTCTGTAATATTTATTGTTACTAAAATGATTTTGGCACCTTCAGAAGTTATAAAAATTGATGAACATACGGAAGTGAAAACGGATTATGTATTGATGCTCTTAAGTTGTTTAGCCGGGTTAGTGATTATGATGATTCCAAGATTTCTCGAAAAAAAGAAAGAAATTGACATACCGGATGCAATAGAAATTATTTATTTTATTTTTTTATTTTGTGCCATTTATTTAGGGGAAGTACATAATTTTTATTATTTAATTCCTTTTTGGGATACGATTTTACATACTTTTTCCGGCATGATGTTAGGGGCGCTAGGATTTATTTTTGTGAGGTTTTTAAATGATACAAAATTTATTCATATACATTTAACTCCATTTTTTGTATCTTTTTTTGCCTTTTGTTTTGCTGTTACTATGGGGACTCTTTGGGAAGTGTATGAATTTTTAGTGGACGGAATTTTTTCTACAAATATGCAAAAATTTATTACTGCGGATAATACGGTTTTAGTTGGTCGCGATGCTCTGCATGATACGATGATGGATTTAATCGTCGATGCGGTAAGTTCTTTTATTATTTGTTTAATTGGCTATGTACAATTAAAAAAGTTTAAGAAAAATGGATTTATATAATATGTGGAGCTGTAAGGGCAGCTCCACATTAATTTAATAAGGTCTTGCGTCCCGGCCTTTTTTAATAGCATCTTCCACCGCTTTTTTCGCATTCACTGCTCCTAGCGGATGAAACTCTTCTGCAATTTCTTCCCGGTTGTTCGATTTGTTTTTCTCAGCTAAACCTTCTCTCAATCGTCTACCATACTCTTCATCAGCTGCTTCCGCATAAGAAATCATTTTATCTTGAATATCTTTCGGGCAAATGGCTAAATCATTTACCAAGTTGTTAATGAGTTCGTCCTTTTCCCATTGTTCAAAATTACGATACGTTTCACCCGCTTGTTTGAAATCGTTCGTTCTATCAATGGACTCCCTCACTAATTCACCTTCAACCATTGGTGTATATTCTTTACCAACTTGTTGTGCTTCTTGTAATCCACCCATGCTCGAAGGTTCGTAGTTAACGTGTAAATTTTGATTTGGGCCTTTGTCGTTATAATATCGCATTTGTCCGCCTTCTTGATTCGTAGCCACTCGTTTTTTCGCAGCGTTCACTGGTAGTTGTAAATAATTTGCACCTATGCGATAACGTTGAGTATCTGAATAGGAGAAGGTTCTACCTTGTAACATTTTATCGTCTGAGAAGTCTAAGCCATCGACAAGTACCCCTGTACCAAAGGCTGCTTGCTCCACTTCATTGAAATAGTTTTCTGGGTTTTTATTTAGCACCATACGACCGACAGGAAGCCAAGGGAATTTGTCGTTTGGCCACAGTTTTGTACAATCTAACGGGTCAAAGTCCAGCTCTGGATGTGGACCATCTTCCATGATTTGTACAAATAGCTCCCACTCTGGATAGTCACCTCGTTCAATCGCTTCGTATAAGTCTTGGGTAGCGTGGTTAAAGTTTTTCGCTTGAATTTCTTCCGCTTCTTTCACCGTTAAGTTTTTAATCCCTTGTTTCGGCTCCCAATGGTATTTCACAAGAACAGCTTTCCCTTCACTGTTGACCCATTTATATGTGTTCACTCCAGAACCTTGCATCATGCGATAATTTGCAGGGATACCCCAAGGCGAATAGACGAGAGTTACCATATGGAAGGATTCTGGTGAATTGGCGCAGAAGTCAAAAAATCGTCTTGCATCTTGAATATTTGTCACCGGATCCGGGCGGAAGGCGTGAATCATATCTGGAAACTTCATTGCATCACGAATAAAGAAGATTTTTAAATTGTTTCCAACTAAGTCCCAGTTTCCATCTTCCGTATAAAACTTTACCGCAAAGCCTCTTGGATCTCGAACGGTTTCAGGGGAATGATTCCCATGAACAACGGTAGAAAAACGAACGAAGACAGGAGTTCTTTTTCCTTTTTCTTGGAATAGTTTGGCTCGCGTATATTTGGAAATAGGTTCATCTCCACATTTTCCGTAAGCTTCAAAATATCCATAAGCCCCTGCACCGCGAGCATGGACAATCCGCTCCGGCACTTTTTCTCGGTCAAAATGACTGATTTTCTCAATAAAGTCGTAGTTCTCTAACAAAGCAGGACCACGGTTTCCGACCGTTCTTATATTTTGATTGTTCGTCACCGGATGGCCTTGTCGATTCGTAAGCGTATCATCATTTTCAATATTTGTTTGAGGTTTTTCTTGGTTGTTGTTTGACATATTTTACCCCCTAAAACTTATATTGCAATAATTATTGGTAATATCATTGGTTTTTTCTTCGTTTTTTCGAATAAATATTGCCCAACTTCCTTTTTAATTGCTCGCTTCATCCCAAGGATGTTAGCGTCTTTAAATGGATCGACGGTAGCTTTAACGATTTCATTGATTGACTGAATTAATTCTTCAGATTCCCTTGCATAGACAAATCCACGAGAAATGCAATCAGGTTCAGAAATGCGACTCCCATCGGATTTATTAATCGTTAACACAATGACAAGCATCCCTTCTTCGGAAAGTTGTTTTCTGTCTCTTAAAACTATATCTTCAATGCCATCATCGCCAAAGCCATCTACATAGGCATCACCTGAAGGGATTTTTCGTGTTTGCCTTGCTTCTTGAAATTGAATATCAACAACATCGCCGTTATTTAATATGAATATGTTTTCCCTTTCCACGCCTACATCTTCCGCCAATTTTGCATGGAGATGGAGCATGCGATATTCGCCATGGATTGGAATAAAATATTTTGGTTTCATTAAAGTCAACATCAGTTTTAAATCTTCTTGATAACCATGCCCAGATACATGCATTCCTGTTTTGCTAGCGGAACCGTAGATGACGTGAGCACCTAATTTGAATAAATTATCTACAATTTTTGTGACGTTTTTTTCGTTTCCAGGGATAGGTGATGCGGCAAAGATAACCGTATCCCCTTGATCGATGCGTACATCTCGGTTATTGTTTGTCGATAGGCGTGAAAGGGCGGCAAGGGGTTCTCCTTGGCTTCCAGTACATAAAACGACCACTCGTTCACTTGGCCATTGTTTTACGTCTCGAGCATCAATCAGCAACCAATCAGGAATATCTACATAACCTAATTTTTTTGCAACGCTAACGACATTGACCATACTTCTTCCAAGGAGTGCTAGTTTTCGATTCGTTTTAATCGTTGCTTCAACAATTTGTTGTACTCGGTTTACGTTGGAAGCAAAAGTAGAAATAATAATCTTCCCTGTAGCACTGAAGAAGGCTTCTTCGATATGTTTCCCTACTTCACTTTCGGAAGGTGTCGCACCAGGACGTTCTGCGTTCGTGCTTTCAGATATGAGAAGTAAAACCCCTTCATCGCCGATTTTTGCCATTTTATGAATATCTGAATATTGTTCATTTACCGGCGTTAAATCAAATTTAAAGTCGCCGGTGTGAACGACCTTTCCTTCAGGGGTATTGAAAACAATCCCTAAACAATCTGGAATGCTGTGACTGACCCGGAAGAAAGTAGCGGTTATTTGTCCGAATTGTATTTCTGAATTTGCATGAATTTCGATTAAAGTCGATTCACGTAAAATTTTATGTTCCTTTAGCTTTAGTTCAATTAACCCTAAAGTAAATCGAGTGGCGTATATAGGAACGTTAATCTTTTTTAGTAAATAAGGAATGCCGCCAATATGATCCTCATGGCCGTGGGTAATAATGATGCCCCGTATTTTATGTTCATTTTCTAATAAGTATGTGATATCAGGGATAATCAAATCGACGCCAAGGAGTGTTTCATCAGCAAACTTACCCCCGCAATCGACAATGACTAAATCATCGCCATACTCAAGGACGTACATATTCTTTCCAACTTCATTAATTCCACCTAATGCACATACGGATAACATTGGATATTTTGTAGACAAACTTATCACCTCAATTCCTTCAGATTTTCCTTCGACTAGTATAGGTATCTCGTTGGTTTCATATACAATGAAAGGAAATAAAGAAAAACTTTATAAAATAAAAAAATCCTAAGTTTCGGAAATAATCCGATATACTTAGGATTTAGAAAATATTTTGAAATTAAGAGGAGCTACTAATTAGATAGAGCTTTCATAATTCCATTTGGATCAAAACCGATGACCCACTTGCCATCAATTTCAGTTTGTGGAACACCCATTTGTCCAGTTTTATTCATGAGTTCTATCATCATTTGTGGATTTGCTTCCACATTTACCTCTTTAAATGGAATGTTTTGAGCATTTAAAAAGTTTTTCACCATGACACAAAACGGACAACTGTTAGTCGTGTAAACTGTAACGTTTTTCATTTAAGATCCCCCTTTTATCATTAATAAATACCCCTATAGGTATATTATAATGCGGGAGAATAAATGTCAAATAAGAGCGCTTATTTTTATAAATAATTAATTTTCCCTCTATTCCTATCTTTACTCGATAAGAATTATAAATATTTTTTTCAAAATAAATCATAAAAAATATTCTCCCGAATAGTATGTCTAGTAAATCGGAGACAATTAAAAGTTTTAGCGAAAGAATTTACTAGAGGTGAAGTTGAATGACTCTCTTAATTTGTGTATTAGAAATAGTATATTTATTTTTATGGATGGGTTCAGGAAATAATATTTTTTTCTTTGTTGCTCTTGCAATTTTTCTTTGGTGGATCGTTGAAATGCGTAAGGAAACTATTCGTCAACAAGAAAGAGTTGAAAAAGATACGGTTCGTAAATTAGAAAGGATCCCTCATAATCGTCGGGTCGTATCGGAAGATTATTTAACAGCTCTGTTGCTAGATGAATATTCAAGAACTTTATATTTTGTAGAAAGAGAAGATGTGGAGGAAAACTTTCAAAGGAAAAGCTATACCTTTGATGAAATTTATGAATGTACTATTGCAGAAAATAAAAAACATTATTCCTTAATTTCAAAGGGGGGTATTCATGGTTGGTCTTTGTTAAGTGAACGTACAG
>JAAYHP010000508.1 GCA_012735355.1 Lysinibacillus sp.
CCTTAATATAGTAGAAGGATATATATTTAAAAACAAATTAACAGTTTCTGATGATTTATTAGTAGAATAATAACTATTGATGGCTTTTTTGATTGAAAATATATCTAATTCACTTAATTTCCCTGTTATTTCTGCCTTTTTGAAAATAACCTCTGTATTTGGCTCTTTTTTTGATCTTAATAATCCTTCAAAACCGCTTATACTCGATGTTTGTATATCATAAATAGGCTGAAAAACATGATATATTTCTTCTTCATTAAAAGATTCACTTTTCATTACTACTCCTCCACGCTTAAAACAATCATAAATCTTTTTTAATAAATACATAATTTATTTCATTCCAAATGACTCATCCTTTTCAAAACACAGATAATTCTTTTTTCCTAAACAACAATTACATAATAACAATAGTATTTAAATATTCAATAGTATTTTTTTAAAAATCATGATTTTATCTCTTATAGTTGATTATGTAAAAAAACTATTATATTTATAGGAATTTAGACTATATAATTGGAAATAGTCATCTTTTGTTTAAAGAAATTATTGAAGCTTTCGCCCTTTTTATAAGAATAATAAAGAAATAAGGTAAATATTCTAATGAGGAAAAAAGGCGAATTCTACAATTTCCATGCTTTCTTCGTAGTGTAATTCCTTGTTCCAGCAAAATTCTTGTTCAATTTTTTCCTTCAGCTCTAATTCCTACTAAATTAAAAATTGTAGAATATGCTTTATTTAAACCACTGTTTCTTTTTTGTCTCTTTAACTTCAACAAAAAAAGCGTAACCCCTTTTTCGGTTAACGCCCTTTCGTTAAATTAATATAATTGTATCTTTTTAAATTCCTTTACTTCTTCAAATCCATTATCTGAGCTACCCGGCATCATAAAGCTCGCAAGTAGAAAAATTAAATATGAAAATTTCTTAGTTTCCCCCCTTACTGTTGCCATATACTAAAACTCATTTTATAGGAATCACTGTTTTTGCTGATTCTTCGATTTCCATTTTCGGTAGTTTAATTGTTTTAATAAATAATTTACCGCTTATCGCTTGAAATTTCTGTTCATATTCATTAGGCCCAATCGCTTTTGGATAATCCGTTATTAATATGTTTCCACTTTCATCAATTACATCTAGGTAATTTGGGATGAACCCTGCATCGAATGGAAAATCGCTCGTTGAATGGAAAGTCATTTTATATTCATTACCTACTTTTTCTACATTTGTAATGACAATATCCCCCATTTCCCCTTGTGAAACAACTTGTGGAAAAGTCCCTTTCAACTCTTCTATTATTTCAATCAATTCAATCGTAGTTGGGAAAAAGTATGGTAGTACATGGATTTCCGTTACCTCATCTGTTATCGGTGCAAGAATAAATTGAAATACATTATCTGTTCCACTACTGTATAAAATTTTTATTGGCATTCCCTTTTGATCTGTAAAGTTGAACTGTATAAACTTTTCAGTTGAATAAAGCTTAAACATTTTCGATGGATCAAAAACGATTTCAATCGTAGTGCCCGTCTTAGAAACTTCAGCCTTTTCAACTGTATAATGAACCCCATCAATCATTCCTTCTTGACCAACTACAAGTTCTTTACTCTGATTATTAACTTTTGTAATATCAGTGGAAAATACCCATCTCCCTTCAGTGTTACCAATTTGATAGATTGAAACTTCTAAATGAAATGAATCAGGTAATTTTTCTACTGGAATCACTTCAGTTAAACCTCGGAATCCATTTTCAGCTTCTAACTCACGTAAACTATGTGAAAAATTTATTTCCTCCCCATCCACTTTAATCGTTAATGGATAAATTAAGTCATGTCCTTTTATATCGTAAGTATATGTAAAGACAATTCTTGTCCCGTCATATACTATATCCTCAATTGTGATTGCTACACCATTACTTTCAAGTACTTGATTTAATGTGACTTTGTTTTCGTCCATCATGGCAACATGTAATCCAACGTCGTGTTCTTCAATCTTGTACATAAATCCAATAAACGGCATATTGGCCAATACGTTAGCCATTTTGGAAGATACAAAACCTGAGCAAAGTATTAACCCAATGATTGCAACACTAGCAAATATAGGAGTAGAATATCGTCGTTTTTTCGGTTTTCCTTGCTTAATTCCCTTTGCAATCGCACCATCTAGCTTTTCCACTGGCACTTCTATTTCGTCAATGGCCTGTTTAATTTCCTTCACCATATTTCACACCACCTTTAGTAAGAAGTTTTTTTAACTCAATCATTCCTCTATGCAAATTCGACTTGACCGTTCCTTGGGGACATTCCAATAATTCTGCAATCTCAGGAACTGTTAAATCTTTATAGTATCGAAGAAGAATTACCGTCTTATATTTTTCATCTAACTGGCGAATTGCACCGGCAAGATCGATTCGTTCTTCATGCTGATTAGTAATTTCTGTTTCAATAATTTGATTGTTTATAGGTACGATGTTTTGTTTTTTTCTTATCGTTTCAAGTGCTGTATTAATAAGAATCCGTGTAACCCAAGTAGAAAAATATTTCTCTTCTTTTAATGTGTTGATGTGTATAAAGGCCTTCATTACTGTTTCTTGAACAACATCAAGAGCATCGTCCTCATTTTTCATGTACAATAAAGCCATTTTAAAAAGTTTTATTTTTTCTTGTTCAATCAATTTACTAAAGGCTTTGTCATCTCCTTTTTTTGCCTTTTTTAATAACCTAGATTGAAACACTGATTTCACTCCTTTCTCTATCTATTTGTTTGATGCATCAGCTCATCAATTCGTTGCAAATTTTTGTAATTAATTTAGGATGTTACTTACCAAACATCTATTTTTCCCATTATATAGTAAAAATTTTGTTACTTGTATTAGGAAAAAAATAAAAAAGAGGTTGGGACAAAAGTAAAAACTCCTCATTTTCTCTTAAAAGAAAATGAGGAGTTTTTGATATTAAACTGAAAATTGATTTCCGTTCCGGGGACGCTTTCCACGGGCCCGACTCGAGCCCAATGTCATCAACTTAAGATTACATTTAATGGAAGTTTATTTGAAAATTAATCTTTAATTTAACATTCACAAAAATAGGTAAAA
>JAAYHP010000509.1 GCA_012735355.1 Lysinibacillus sp.
ATTTTCGATTGCATATCATTATTTTACTATGCTTCTTCACTGATTCTTAATTAAATTAGCTATATGTCCCAACCTCTTTTCAATATTTAATATTATCTGGAAAATAAGTTGCTTGTCCTTTATTGTTACTCTGTAACCTCGAATACTGCACGTATCGCCGGTATGCCTGTTCCAGGATGGTCTTCACGATACGTTAACATCGGTCTTAAATAATAATCAGGTAATCGTTGTTGTCCTTGGTAGATAGATGGAACAATATCGATAAAGTGATATCCTGGCTCACCTGTAGCAATCATTTTATATTGGATTGTTCCTTGAGTAAAGAATCCACATATATAGCCGATGTAGCTATTGTCATATGCTACTGTTAGGGCATTATCAAATTGTGTCCAACCAGAACCTTTAATTGTTACAGTAAATTCCGTTCCGACTGGCCCAGAAGTAGGTGAAATTTCAATAGTAGGTAAAATTCGTAAATACGTTTGGCCGTATACTTCATCTCCAACTTTTAAATCAATTAAATGAGGTAGTCCACCTAAATCGTCAGGAACATTGAATTCATATGTTAAATTTCCGTTCTCATCCGTTTTCGCTTCACCTAAATCAAAAATTTGCGGACCATAACCTTCTCTTGTTACACGAGTACCTACCATTGTGTGCCAATCAAATTTCACTGTTTCATTTTTCGGTAATCCAGAAGCAGTTAATACGACTGGCTCTCCAACAACACCTTCTGACTTATCGAGAGCTACTGTTACTCCATCTTTATTGACAGGATCAGGCAGTTTAATACCGCCACCTGCAGCTTCAGGTGCTTCTTCAACATATGCTTCCGTTACAATAGGTTTATCATCAGTAATTTCAAAAGTAAAGTTTTGTCTACTCATTACATCGCTAAGTGCAGAGCTCGCTAAACTTAAATATGGGAATCCTTGTGGACTTTGATCAATCGTGACACTATGAAGTCCTTTTTTTCCTGTTGCACGGAATACCGCTTTAGCCTTACCGTTTGTAGTAACAGATGTTATCATTCCTGTAAAGTTATTATCCCAGTTGATAAAATATAAACTTCCATACATTTTCCAACTCATACCTTCAACTTCCACAGTAACCTCTGTTCCAGCAGGTCCAGAAGTTGGGCTCATTGAAAACACAGTTTCAACAAAGTAATTTGCTTTTGCTACAACTTGATTATCTTGATAAATTAAAATATCGTGGTCATCACCATAACCATCAGGAATATTGAACGTACCTTCCCATTTACCTGTGGAATCGGCAGTTCCTTCACCAACAACGATTTCATAAGGTTCATAAGTTGTACCGATGTAAGAGTAATTATCTTCGATTACATATGAACCGATCATATCGACCCATACTACTTTTACCGGTTTATCAGGAAGTAATTTTTCTGCAGTTAATGTAACTTCATCGCCGATGCGACCTCTATTATTGCTTAATGTTACATCACCAATTAAATTTTTTTCTACTTCCTCATCTTCACCTGTACTTTCACTTGCAGTTGTATTTTCTTCTGTTGCTGTATTTTCTTCTGTATTTCCTTCATCCGACTCAGTGTTTGAATTCGTACAAGCCGCTATAATAATTGTTAGTAAGAATAGAAGTGTTATTTGTAGCGCTTTTCTTGTCATTAAGCTTCCTCACCTTCTGTAGATGATTCATCGCTAGCATTGTCATCAGTAGATTCTTCAGCACCTTCAGCTTCTTGTTCAGCAGCTGCTTGTGCTTGTTCAGCTATTTTAGCTTCTTCACCTTTTTCAAGAATTGTTAATTTCGATAAAGATACATCAAATGGCTCGTAAGCATATTCTTTTCCATCTACTTCTGCAATGATTTTATAATCTAATGTTCCAGTTGGGAAGTCATCTGGCACTGTCCATAATACCGTCCAAAGAAGTGTGCCTTCAGCTCCATGTGGACCAAGTTCCATATCATATTCATCTCCAGTTGCAAATGCAACTTTTACTTTAGCATCTTCTACTAGTTCGTTTGTTGCTTGATCGATAACGCTTGCACGGAACACGATACTATGCCCACGTTCGAATCGACTATCTACTACACAAATAGCATCTGTTTGGAAATGAGAATTGATTGTATCACCCATTACAACAATTTGTCTTTCTTGAGTTGCTTCGCTAGCTGTGTTATCTTCCTCTGATTGAGTGGAAGATGAATCTCCGCCACTACAGCCAGCAACGAGAAGAGTGGCAAATAACAAACTTGCAAACAATTTCCCCTTATGTCTACGTAACATAAACATCCCCCTTGTTATTAGTTTCTTCCTATTAAAATAGTAATGAAATCTGGAAGTTTGATATTATTATATTATTTGAACAAATTTTGTCAAATTAGTGAAATGGTGAATAATTGATTAAATAATTAACACTACGCAGAAAATGTAAACCTTATATAGGTGGATTAACGTATGTGATTTGTAGAAATGGTACATCAAAAAAACATCAAATTGTCGAAAAAAATCGAAATAAATTTTCCGAATATTAATACAATTATATAATTGGATATTGTAGAAATAGTTAGTAAAAATGAACATTTTTCATTATTGAAAGCGTAAACATTCGCTTTTTGCAAAAATATATCCGTTCCTTAAAGGAAAACACATGTTATTCTTTCATAATTAGTGGTAAACTGTTGTTGAAAAAGAAGCTTGAGGAGGTAAACTAGTGAAAGTAGCAATTTCATCAGACCTTGGTGGAAATAACTTACGTAAAGAAATCATGGCGTTATTAGATGAATTAAATATTAAATATGAAGATTTTGGACCAAAAACAGATGACTCAGTGGATTACCCAGACTACGCCCTGCCTGTTGCTGAAGGAGTAGCAAGTGGCAAATTTGACCGAGGGATTTTAATTTGTGGAACAGGCATCGGTATGTCTATTACTGCAAATAAAGTAAAAGGTGTTCGTTGTGCATTAGTTCATGATGTATTTAGCGCAAAAGCAACGAGATGCCATAATGACTCCAATGTGCTAGCAATGGGAGAAAGAGTGATTGGACCTGGCCTTGCACGAGAAATCGTAACGACTTGGTTAAATACAGATTTTGAAGGTGGTCGTCATGAACGCCGCGTAAATAAAATTACTGAACTTGAAGGGTGAGTCTTGCGATGGCTCTGAACTCCATTCGGAAGCAAATTTCTCAATTACTAACAGAATACGAACAACAAGTACAACTAAAACCTGGGCAACTTTTCATTGTCGGCTGTTCTACATCAGAAATAAAAGGATCAAAAATTGGAACGGCCGGCTCGATGGAAATTGCTGAAGTTTTATACGATGAACTGAACGCCTTTGCAAAAAAACATAACATCTATTTAGTTTTTCAAGGCTGCGAACATATTAATCGAGCATTGACGTTGGAATATGAAGCTGCGAAAGATTATGGCTTAGAGCCAGTATCAGTTATTCCTGTTCAAAAGGCAGGCGGCTCCATGGCGGCATATGCTTATACCCAATTGAAAGATCCTGTTGTTGTAGAACATGTTCGGGGACATGGTGGTATTGATATCGGGCAAACTTTTATCGGCATGCACTTGAAAGAAGTGGTTGTTCCCATCCGAACTTCGGTGCGTCAAATTGGAGAAGCGATTGTAGCTGCGGCTAAAGTGCGTCCGAAATTAATAGGTGGAGAACGGGCTGTATACGTTCAACAGCAATCTACAACTTGTGATTAATCATTAATATTGATGTATTTTTAAAAAAATTTCGATAACTCCAAATGGAGAACGATAGTGAAAATCGTTCTGAAATGTTTTATATTTAAATAAAGTGAATATTAAAAAACATAGGGGGATACTTTAAATGGCTTACGAAAAACTAGCAGCACAGGACAAAGCGGTATTAGAAGCAATTTTAAACGAAAAAAAACGTCAACAAGAAAATATTGAATTAATCGCATCGGAAAATATTGTCACTGAAGCAGTAATGGAAGCGCAGGGCTCAGTGTTAACGAACAAATATGCAGAAGGGTATCCTGGTAAACGTTATTATGGTGGTTGTGAGCATGTAGACGTAGTGGAAGATATTGCTCGTGAACGTGCAAAACAACTATTTGGTGCAAAATTTGCAAACGTTCAACCCCACTCTGGTGCCCAAGCGAATATGGCAGTATATTACACTATTTTACAACCAGGAGATACAGTTTTAGGAATGAACTTATCTCATGGTGGACACTTAACTCACGGTTCACCAGTAAACTTCTCTGGTGTTCAATACAATTTCGTTGAATACGGTGTAACAAAGGATACAAACGTAATTGACTACGAAGATGTTCGGGCAAAAGCGTTAGAACATAAACCAAAATTAATCGTAGCAGGAGCTTCAGCGTATCCGAGAGAAATTGACTTCAAAAAATTCCGTGAAATCGCGGATGAAATCGGCGCTTATTTCATGGTAGATATGGCTCACATTGCAGGTCTTGTTGCTGCTGGTGAACATCCATCTCCTGTTCCATATGCTCACTTTACAACAACGACAACGCATAAAACTTTGCGCGGACCTCGTGGTGGTTTAGTATTAACAAATGACGAAGAATTAGCGAAGAAAATCGATAAATCCGTATTCCCAGGAATTCAAGGTGGCCCATTAATGCATGTGATCGCTGCAAAAGCTGTGGCATTTGGTGAAGCGTTACAACCTGAATTTAAAGAGTACGCAAAACAAATTAAAAAGAACGCTCAAGTTCTTGCAGAAACATTAATTTCCGAAGGTTTACAAATTGTTTCTGGCGGAACAGACAACCACTTATTACTTGTAAACGTAAAATCTGTTGGTTTAACAGGTAAAGTGGCGGAGAAATTATTAGATGAAGTAAAAATCACTGTTAACAAAAACTCAATTCCATTCGATGAAGAAAAACCATTTGTTACATCAGGTATCCGCATCGGTACGCCTGCAATTACAACTCGTGGCTTTAAAGAAGAAGACACGAAAGAAGTTGGTTTAATCATCGCAAAAGTATTGAAAAACCCAGAAGACGAAGCTGTGAAAGCTGAAGCAATTGCCCGTGTAAAAGCTTTAACAGATAAATATCCAATTTACGAAGATTTATACGTGAAATAATAAATCAAACGTTAAGAGGTTGGGACATATAGCTAATTTAATTAAGAATCAGTGAAGAAGCATAGTAAAAAAATGATATGCAACGAAAATTGATTGGAGTGACGGGGCGACTCCAACGGGAACAGCCCGAAACTCGA
>JAAYHP010000510.1 GCA_012735355.1 Lysinibacillus sp.
CCATCTTCTAAAAATTGAACATAATCAGCATAACTTTCTTGAAATTGCTCTTCCAAATCTTTTTTAATTTTTTTTGCTAATGTAGGGCTTGCACCATTCGTTGAAATAGCAATCGAAAGTTTTCCTCGGCGAAGGACCGCTGGAGAAATAAAGTCGCTTTCTTCTGGATTATCCGCTATTAGCAATAATTGATTCGGTCTTTTATTTCGACGTATTTCTTCATTTACATCGCGGTTATTTGTCGTAGCAAAAATCATATATGCATCTACAATATCCGTTGCTTCATACCGTTTACAAATCCACTCTGCACGATGATGGGTTAACCATTCTTTAATATTTATTGAAATCGTTGGACTAACAATTTTTATATTAGACCCTGTATTTTCGAGGCCTTTTAATTTTTGATAGGCAACCTGTCCGCCACCTACGATAACGATATTTTTCCCTTTTAAATTCAGCATCAATGGGTAGTACATTTTTACACCTTCTGTTTTCGATATAGTAAAGAATCTTTATTCTACTTCCCCTTCATTATAGTTCACTTACGCTAAAAAAGCTTCTTTCACTTCTTCATTTTCAGAAAGTTCTTTTCCAGTTCCAGAAAGAACAATTTCACCATTTTGTATTACATATCCACGATGCGCGATGCTTAGAGCTTGATAGGCATTTTGCTCAACTAGCAATATCGTAATTCCCTTTTCATTGAGTTGAAGAATAATTTCAAAAATTTGTTCCACAACGATCGGTGCTAGACCCATCGATGGTTCATCAAGCATCAATAAATTCGGTTGCATCATTAACGCCCTACCAATCGCAAACATCTGCTGCTCCCCACCACTCATCGTACCACCCTTTTGATTGATGCGATCTTTTAACCGGGGAAAATAGTTAAAAACCTTTTCCATCCGTTCATCAATAACCGATTTACCCTTTACTGAAAAAGCCCCCATGAGCAAATTTCGTATTGTAAAAACTTTTTATATTAAATAGGTTAACAATCATTGATTTTTAAGGGATAAAAGAAAAAAGACTTGTTCCCCCCTGAAATCTATGGTTAATTGAGGTTACCACACACACAACTACCAAGATTGGAGTGAACAAGTCTGTACCCTCAATTATTAACCTATTTATTCGAATTTATCAAGTACCAAGATCAGGTAATTAAAACTTTACAAACACTTTTAATAGGTAAAAGTATGTTTGATAAACCACCTGAACAGCCAGTCAATAAACCTTATCGAAAACTTCAGGTGGATGAACTTCCAATCATTGAAGTACCAGAAAAACTTGATTATCAAGTTCTTCGCACTGAATTTCTAGCGAAACATGGAAAACTTCTTAATCCAGTTCGAAGGCATAAGAACACAAAAATTTCGGTACCTAAATCGCTCATCTGTCCTAAGTGTGGTGCTCCATCGGATTATTTGTATGCCAATAATGGAGCTAAAGGACAGTATCGATGTAAAGTGTGTACCTGTCTTTTTAGCGATAAAAATCGATTCTTGAAAGAGGCCATTCTTAAATGTCCTCATTGTTCCAAATCGCTTGAGAAAATCAAAGAGAGACAAGACTTTGATGTGTTTAAATGTAAAAACAATGAATGCCCGTATTATCAAAAGAAGCGAAATGGGATGTCCTCAAAGGAAAAGAAACGTTTTAAAAAGGACCCGCAAGCATTTAAAATGAGATACATTTACCGAAAGTTTCGTATTGATTTCCAGCCTTTATCCAAGGAATCTCCGGAGCTTCCGATAGTCGACCTATCAAGAATCTATTCATCACCACATGTATTAGGGCTTACTTTGACCTATCATGTGAATTATGGGCTTTCAGCCCGTAAAACAGCGGCCATTATGCAAGATGTTCATGGTGTAGCCATTTCTCATCAGACAATCCTGAATTACGTAAACAGTGTGGCTCTTATTCTTAAGCCATACATCGATCACTATCCATACGAATTGTCTGATCAATTCTGTGGTGATGAAACCTACATTCGAGTAAACGGCCGTTGGCATTACTTGTTTTTCTTTTTTGACGCCGTGAAAAAGATTATTCTTTCTTACCCGGTATCTCCCAACCGAGATACAATTTCCGCCATTCGTGCGATAGATGAAGTTCTCCTAAAGATGGAAGATATTCCTGAGAACCTGACATTCGTAGTAGATGGAAATCCAATTTATCTTCTTGCCCAACACTTCTTCGCACAGAACGGCATTTCATTCGATATAAAACAAGTGATTGGACTGACAAATGAAGATCCCGTTTCAACGGAGTTTAGAACACTAAAACAAATTATTGAGCGATTAAATCGAACGTTTAAAGGCAATTATCGCTCTACACATGGATTCGGTTCAGAAAAAGGCTCGGTATCGTTTGTCACACTGTTTGTGGCTTACTTTAACTTTTTACGACCTCACGCAAGTTTAGAAGGAAAAGTACCAGTCACAAATCCAGAACTACTAGGTCTTCCAACCATGCCAGCGCGTTGGACAAAATTGATCGAATTAGCTCAACAGTGGATTCGAGAACAACGAATAGCTTAAATTTCGCTTTAGCTGAGCCCTTAAAAGAGAATCTAAATCAGCCGTTTGGCGCAGCGAACCCTTGACAAACCGAACTAGCCAATGGTTTAAAATTTCAGAAAACAAGGGCGTATTTGTCATGCCTAAATTTCGTTCCCTTCGCCCTTGTCACACCTGGATTAAACCATTGGCGTGTTTGTCAAGGGCAAATGGCGGCATCTTTTCGCAACTTCTCGATAATGAATTCAATTTCTGCATTGTTTTTCATAGAAGTTTTTACACTACCGATAAATTGTTCTCTTGAAAATAAAGCTAATTTTAGTATATTTATTTACAATTTTGTGAACATCATCTTTGTAAGAACTCCTTACATACTTTTTTATTAAACTTGCAATTTTTTTACATGTCGATTAATGAGATTTCATGTAGAAACATTCACTATAAATATGATGTTAGTTTGGTATTTTTTTTCGAGTGGTTTAATAAATAGATATAGAGTTAAACATATTAGACTATCAGAAAGTGGGTAATGCTTGATGCCTCTACAAAATCATGCATATAAATATAAAAAGGTTATATCAATCGGCACTGTTAGTGAGCTTACAGGTTTGTCCCATAGACAGATACGTTATTATGAATCAAGAAAATTAATTTTCCCCGAAAGGTCTAAAACAGGTTTTCGAAAATATTCCTTTCATGATGTTGAAATATTAATAGAAATTGCAAATCATTTAGAAGATGGTGTGTGGACAAATGAAATTCGAGAAGAATTAAAATAACGTCAAAACAATCATCAAATAAAAATAGAGCAACCATATAATACCTGTTGAGACGTTTGGAATTTTTAATATACTGTATTCTTATCTTTCCTTTATTGCATTTTTGCATTATCAAAATTGGAAAGTCGATGAAAAAGGGTGTTTAGAAAGTCGAAAGCTTTCTAAACACCCTCACTTCTTCTTAATTATGTTTAGGATTTATTTTGTAACATGTTTATTCATATGGATTAGAAAAATATTTCATGTTTTGTAGTGGATAAATTCTCAATTTAGATTCTCCAAAAACATCCTCTATTGGTATTAAACCATAATGCCGACTATCATAACTGTTCAAACGATTATCTCCTAATACAAATATATAGCCATCTGGCACTTTCTTTTCACCCGTCAAATCTTCCAATGTAAAATTTTCAGTCATGCGAATTTGATACTCAGCATTTTGTTTTACATATGGTTCTTCAAATTCTTTTCCATTGATAATTAATACATCATTTTTCATTTCAACCGTATCTCCAGGCAAACCTATGACCCGTTTAATATAATATTCATCTTCATAAGGTGCTTTAAAAACAATGTGATCAAATCGTTGGATTTTACTTATTTTGCTAACAATAATGACATCTTCATTTTCATATGTAGGTGACATTGACGCACCATTTACAACAACGGGAGAAAAAATATATTCCCTACAGATTAAAGCAATAGTAATTCCCGAAACGAAAACAAAAAACCAAGATAGCAATTCTTTCCGAATGTTATTTCCCTTCATTTATCCTGCTCCTCGTAAACGACTTAAAATTGTCCAATTATTTAAATGCAATCCATGTACGATTCTGCTGTTCTTGTACGGATAGATCGCGACCAAAAAATTGAGATAAGTTTTGCTCGGTTAATAGATCATTGGCTAATCCTTTTGCATATACTTCCCCATCTTTTAGCAACAAAGTATGAGAAAAACAAGGCAATATTTCTTCTACATGATGAGTGACATAGATTAATGTTGGACAATATTCCTGTCGTGCAAGATTCCCTAAAAACGCTAGAAATTCCTCTCTTGCAATAACATCTAATCCATTACAAGGTTCGTCTAATATTAATATTTTCGGATTGGCCATTAATGCTCTAGCAATTAACACCCTTTGTTTTTCACCTTGAGACAGTAGGCCATATCGGGAACTTGCCAAATATTCAATTCCTAATTGTTTCATAAGCATATGTGCGATTTCCACATCTTTTTTTTCTACCGGTTCATATAGACCGATCGATGCGAATTTTCCGCTTAGCACAATGCTTAACACAGAATCAAATTCTCTTAACTGCTCTTTTAAAGAAGAACTGATAAAGCCAATTTCTTTACGCAATTCAGGAATATTTGTTTTTCCAAATTCTTGACCTAACACTTTTACAGTTCCTGAAGTAGGGTATAGATAGCCGGTGATGATATTGAGCAATGAAGTTTTACCCGCTCCGTTTAATCCAATGATGGACCAATGCTCCCCTTTATCTATATTCCAATTAATCTCTTTCAAAAGGATTTTACCATTTCGTTTCACTGTTACATTTTCTAACTGTATCAATGTTCTTCCCCCATTTGTCCACCTTTATTAGTATTTTAATATTACAATAATTAAATATATAAAGAAAAGTAACAATATTTTTAAC
>JAAYHP010000511.1 GCA_012735355.1 Lysinibacillus sp.
AAACAACAAGGGAAAAGGATTGGGCGGCCAAAAAAAACCGATGACAACATCAAAAAGGCCATTTCTATGTATCATGAAGGTTATAAATTGGTGGAAATTAAAAATGAAACCGGAATAAGTAAATCCACTCTTTATCGATATTTAGAATCTGCAGAATTTCAATAATAATATAATTTTAGTGTGAATTAACTTAGTACTTAGTCTCAACAAAAATACGATGTATTTCAAGCAATTGCTGACCCAACTCGAAGAAAAATCTTAAAACTCCTTGCAGAAAAGGAGTTAGCTATTTCGGAAATAACGTCCCATTTCCCTATAAGTCGCACTGCTATTGTAAAACATTTACGCATCTTTCAGAAGCTGAGCTAGTTAGTGGACTGAAAGTAGGAAGTGAGAAAATTTATTGGTTGCATCCTGAACCACTGAAAGAATTAAAGCTATGGCTCGCCTTTTATGAACAGTTCTGGGAAAACAAACTTTCAATATTGAAACATGTCGTAGAAAACCCAGAAGATACTGAACTAAAGTTAATAAAATCCGAAAAAGAAGACCGAGAAAGTTAAGCCTCGGTCTTCTACAATTGTAAATATTTATATAACCTTATTTAATATCCTGATTAAAATGCATCAACTTCTGTAATGGAATTTCATCGTATCTCAAATTGTAATTCTTTATTAATATATCATTAAGAGCTTCATCAATATTGCCAGTATAAAAAGATACGATTACATTACAATGAGCCAATGCTAAAAAATCCGTTAGTTGTTTATAAAACTGAGCCAAATATTCTATATGTTCGTCTTTTACAGATTGCTCCGAGTAAATTCTAACGGTTACAAGATTTTTTCGTAAGTCATCTTCATCCATTAATGGTTGAACATCTACAGGAAAATCATTCATTGTAGGTGGTCGATTTTCATCCATAATAAAAACTCTATAAATTTCATTCGTAAATCGAACATCCCACACTTCCAAATCTTTAAATCTTAATATTCTTTCAAAGTATTCGATCATTACCTTCTCCCTATAAATATTAATCAATTAATTCTTTCAAATAGAAATTCCTATTTTCTAAAAATCTTCTCGTAATTTGATAATGATCTGTCTGTTCGTATTGAATTAATTCAATAGGTGCTACATCAAAGTTGTAAATTTCTGCATTTGGATAACCTAAAAGAATTGGTGAATGGGTGGCAATAATGAGTTGTGCATTCTTTTGAAGTTCATGAATAATGCTTAAAAATACAAGTTGACGTTGTGGGGAGAGGGCTGCCTCTGGTTCATCTAATAAATAGATTCCTCTCTTGCCAAATCGATTTTGAAATAAAGTTAAAAAGGATTCCCCGTGGGACTGTTCATGTAACGATTTACCACCATAGTATTCGTAAATTCCCGGATCATCTTCTGCCAGTTCATCTATATGGGAAGCGAAATTATAAAAGGATTCTGCCCTAAGGAAAAAACCATTATTTACTTTAGGCATCCATGAAAGGCGTATATAATCTCCTAATTGTGCTTCTGAAGCGTCTAACTCATATAAGTTATTTTGACTGCCCCCAGCTGTATTAAAACCGCACTGATAAGCAATCGCCTCTAACAATGTTGATTTTCCTGAACCATTTTCTCCAACAAAAAAAGTCACATTTTTATTAAAGGAGATTCTATCTAACGTCTGAATTGCTGGGATGTTAAAGGGATATTGATGTTGGTTCGGTATTTCTTCACTTCTTTTAATCACTTCACGTAAGAACATTTTTTTAACTCCTTTAACGATCTTGATAAGAACCCTTTACCTTATTTACATCATATATTGAATTGAATGGAGTGCAAACAGACAATTCATTTCAATTTTTAATTTCGGAGGTATTGTATGACAAATTTCCTTTCTTTCAGCGGAATTGTCACGGATATTAATGATTTTTTAATCGGTGAAAATGAAGGTTGTTATAAATTATTTACAGTAGAAAATGATTCGGGTGCAATCGTTAATTTCGTCGTTTCACCTTCTACTTACTTCGTCGACCATGAAACAGTAATAATAGGAGATGAAGTGACAGGTTATTATAATGGAGATTTACCCGCCATTCTTATTTATCCCCCCCAATATCAAGCCCTTGTAATGGTGAAAGAGAATCCGAATCAGAATGTGAAAGTAAGCTTTTTTAATCAACAATTATTGAGCGGTGACGGACAATTGCAATTACATTTATCTCCCTATACTCAAATTCTATTAACGAACGGCCAACTCTTCTCTAGATTTCCAGGGAATCGTGATTTAATCGTTTCCTATGGACCTACGACGCGTAGTATCCCTGCCCAAACGACACCCTATCGGATTATTGTTTTATGTATAGATTAGTAAGATTGTAGTCCAATTTATTTCACCCATGTAAAAACCCGTTTTGGCTTAGATTCAAAACGGGTTTTTCTTATTTTTCTGGTTCTTGCCAAAACAATTCATCGAGGGTTTTCCCTAGTGTATGACAAATTGCTAGACAAAGGTTTAGTGATGGATTATATTTTCCAAGCTCTATTAGTCCAATTGTTTGGCGGGAGACACCAACCCGCTCAGCAAGTTCGGCTTGGGATAAATCATGTTCTACCCTAGCCATTTTCAATTTAATATTTTTCATTATCATCACCAAGCATTTTTTCGATCGCCTTGTCACTTTTCTTTTTCATTACTTCATGTCCTACTACTAGAAGAATAATGAAAAGTGGTAAATAAATCATCAATGAAGCAGTAGCAGACAATACAAAATAGTATAAACTTTGACCTACTCCCTCAGCATACTGAACTGCGCTATTAATACCGAAGAAAAGTGCTACACCGATACCAAGTGCAATCCCAATGTATAAGTTTTTCTTTTTCTGAGGCCATTTACTTTTTTGATCATGCATTTCCACTTCAGCAGAATATAGCCCTAATTTAATAGAGCGATACATGTAATAAACGCCACTTAGAAAAAGGATCATTAACTCTGTAGCTATTGATTCAATACCCATATTGTAAATAAAATGCTTTATGATTAATGAAATAC
>JAAYHP010000512.1 GCA_012735355.1 Lysinibacillus sp.
CTTTTGAAGAATAAAAAACGATGTATCTTTCCAGCACTTTTTGTTATACTGTAGAAAAATTTGCTCAAGGGGGAAAGAAATGAAGTTTGGTATTGTTGCTTTTCCATCAAAACAGTTGCAAGACTTGGCGAATACGTATCGCAAACGATATGATTCCCAATACTCTAAAATCACTCCACATATTAAGTTAAAAGATGCTTTTGAAGTAGATGAGTCAGAGGTCGAGTCCATTTCAAAAACCGTTGAATCCATCGCCAATCAATATAGTCCGCTGAAAATTCACGCTTCAAAAATTAGTTCGTTCTTTCCAACGACAAATGTTATTTATTTCAAAATAGAACAAACTGAACAATTGATGAATTTACACAAAGATTTAAATGAAAGAATTAACATTGGCGAACAAAAGCATGTTTTTACTCCCCATATTACAATCGGTCAAGATTTAACAGAAGCAGAACACGATGATATATATCCACAATTAAGAATGTTTGGTATTGATGTAAAAGAAGAAATTGATCGCATACACCTTATTTATCAACTAGAAGATGGTTCATGGACAACATACGAAACGTATAAATTAACAGGGGAAAATTAATTGATTTAAGTGAAGGGGTACTGTCCAACTATAAAGCGATGGCTTTATTACGGGCAAACCGTCCATCCATAGCCCGACTCAATCCTTTAGAGCTTGAGTTTCGGGCTATTCCTGTTGAATCTTATTGTAACTGTCGCAGGCGCTTAGTCACGGATTAATTGCGACTAAGCGCCTACAACAGAGACTTGCCTCCCTTCACTTAAATCAACAGCGATATTTTTTTAGAGCCTATATTTCTATTCCAACATTCGTTGAATGCTGCTTAAGTCTAATGATTTTCCATTATTTAAAATAGAGCTAACAATTTGATCCTCTAATTCTTTTGTAATTGGTTTATTCGCTAGCTGACTCACCCGGCGAACAATTTTTCGCACCTGTTTCTCATTAGTGAAATCCGCATGTTGAATCGCATTAGCTAATGCAAAAATTTCTTCCATGTTGACTCCGGTTTTATTTTCAATTTGCCTGAAAAAAGAGTTATTCATTTTTTCCCTCCTTACCACTTACTGCAACTACCAATAATAATTAATAAGATGAATAATACAACGATAAGTACAAACATGTTCCCGTTGTATCCTCCACACTTACCTTTATAATATGCAGGTCTTACGTAAGAAGGTCCACAAAAGTCTACTGGGCTTACTTGGCTGTATTGAGGTTGACAACCACATTTATTCCACAAAAAAAACCCCCTCCTTTCTTTACAGTTGTATATTATGCAAAAGTACAACTAGAAGGAGGGTATTCGTCTAATTCACTTTCCCTTTTGGTTTAAATATTAACGCTGCAATAAAACCGAAAATAATTGCTGAACTAATTCCCGAGCTGGTTACTTCAAACATTCCTGTCATTACACCGACCCAGCCATGTTTCTCCGCTTCAGCAATGGCCCCTTGAGTTAACGAATGACCAAAAGATGTGATTGGTATCGTTGCACCAGCACCTGCTAAATCAATTAACGGCTGGTACCAACCTAAACCAGAAATAACAGATCCTGCAACGACTAAAATTGATAGAGTTTTACCGGGCGTCATTTTTCCAACGTCCATCAATAGTTGACCTATGGCGCAAATGATTCCTCCGACAACAAATGCAATTAAAAAATCAATCAATATCATATTATGCCCTCACTCCATCGTCACTTCAATCGCATGGGC